>URNJ01000189.1 GCA_900549215.1 uncultured Collinsella sp. | reverse complement strand
GTCGCAAACTTTAGATACGGTTATGCGTCTGATTGATCAGGCAACGAATTGAGACTTGGCCCGGATTTTGGCCAGGCAGTAACGCACGGCGCGGAAGCCCATGAAGGGGTTGTCTTCCTTGACCATATGCAGATACGGAATCTCCTTGTCGCCACCCACATCGAGCGTGCGGATGATGACCGGAGCACCCTTGAGCGCGCTGGCGACCTTACGGTAGGCGTTGAACTGCTCCTCCTCGGAAGGAAGCTCAGCAGAGTCCATGAACAGGAACTCGGAGCGGAACAGACCGATGGCCTCGGCGTCGTGATCGAGCGCGTTGGGCACGTCATCGGGGTTACCGATGTTGCAGGCGATGATCTTCTTGATGCCATCGGCAGTCACGGACGGCTTGCCACGGAAGGCCTCGAGGGCTGCCTTCTCGGCAGCGAAGGCCTCGGCCTTGGCGGTGTAGGCAGCGAGCGTCTCCTCGTCGGGATCGGCCTCGACGATACCCTTGCCACCGTCGACGACAACGGTCATACCGTTGCGCAGCGCGGTGCAGCTGTTGGAAACCGAAAGGACAGCCGGAATCTCAAGGGCGCGCGCAATGATCGCGGAGTGCGACGTGCGGCCACCGGTCTCGGTGACGATACCGGCAACGTGGGCCTTATCGATCGTGGCGGTCATGGACGGCGTGAGGTCATGCACGACAACGACGGTGTTCTCGGGCAGGACGGAGAGGTCGACGACCTCCTTGCCCAGCAGCTCGGCCAGAATACCGGTGCGGATGTCGGCGATGTCGGCCGCGCGCAGACGGAACATCTCGTCGTCCATGGACAGGAACATGTTCTCGAACATGGTCGAGGTGTCCATGAGCGCCTGCTCGGCGCAGGTACCGCCGTCAATGGCGGCGTTGATGGCGTCGGTCATACCCGGATCCTGAGCCAGGACAATATGTCCGCTCATGATCTCGGCCTCGGCCTCACCCACCGTCTCCTTCATATGGTCGGCCTGAGCCTGGGTCTTCTCGCAGAAGACCGAAAGAGCGGACTGATAGCGCTCCTTCTCTGCTGCCGAATCAGCAACCTCGTGCGGCTCAAACGTCAAGTCGGGATCGACGGCGACCATGACGGTGCCGATACCGATGCCCTCGGAAGCGTTAACTCCCTGATACATTCCCATTCCTCTCTCCGTGTCATGTGATAAAGCGTTTTGCCATATCCATGACAAAAGAGCGCAGCTACCTTACAACAGGTCACTGCGCCCCCAAATATGAACTTAGTTGTTCAACATGCGACCCGTTTGAGTTCTACTCGCCAAGACCGCTCTTGATGAGCTCGATGGCAGCAGCCAGAGCCTCGGCCTCGTCGGCGCCGTCGCACTTGACCTCGACCTCAGTACCGCAGGGGATACCAGCAGCCATGAGGGCCATCGGGGACTTGCCGTTGACCTCCTTCTCGGGGGTGACGACCGTCACGTCACAGGCGTACTTGCCCATGGTGGAGGCGAACAGACCAGCCGGACGCATGTGCAGACCCTGAGGATTAACGAGGGTAGCCTTCTCAGAAACCATAGTTGACTCCTTTTTGTGTTTAACCCCTGTCATGCATGTGGCAGGAGTCAGATTCACGACGTTGTTTATATTAACTCACATCAAACGGTTTTTCATTATGTTTCGCACGAATTGTTGGACAGATGTCGTTCCTGTACGCTTGCCTGCCGGGCGGGGCGGTTAAGTTTGCTGCTCTACAGTCCTGCGCAAGACGAAAAGCACATTAAGTGCTTTCCTTTGCGTGCGGAACTCGCGACAAACTTAACCGCCCCGCCCGGCAGGCAAGCTGCGGAAACTCGGTCGGCTCAGAGCAATATCGTGTGAACGGAATTCTGGCTGAGGATCTGTTCGCGACAAAGACTCAATGGGCAGTTCCCTCTATGCCCTTTTATAAGTTGCGGTGAAATAGGGACTGAATTATGGGTTGAATCGTTTAAACAGTCCCTATTTCACCGCAACTTATTTGGGGATGAAAAAGGCGGAGGCCCTGGAGAGGGACTCCGCCTTATATACAGGGGGCGATGTTATTCGCGGGCTGGGGGATTAGACCAGGCGGGCGTTGATCGTCTTGGCGATCTCGGCGGCGGCGGTGGAACCCTTGACGGTGGCACGGAAGTCCTCGTCCATGAGCGCCTCGGCGACCTTGGACAGGATCTTGAGGTGCGTGGTGCCAGCCTGGGCACCCGGGATGAGCAGGGCGATAGCCACGTTGACGGGAGCGCCGTCCATGGTGTCCCAACCGGTCACGCCGGACTCGTCCTTAACGACGATGACGGCAGCCTCGGTAATGGCGTCGGACTTGGCATGCGGGATGGCGAAGCCCTCCATCATGCCCGTGGTGCCCTCGGCCTCGCGAGCCAGGAAGGCGTTCATCACGGCGTCGGCGTCGCTGGCGATACCTGCCTTGACGGCCTGGTTGGAAACGAAGCTCAGAGCCTCGTCACGAGAAGCGAAGTCCTCGGCGACAAAGACATTCTCGACCTTCACGAAGTCGGCAGCCTCGGCCTTGGGGGCCTCGACGGCAGCGGCCTTGGGGGCCTCGACGGGCTTGGCTGCAGGAGCGGCCTTCTGGTTCTTCTCGAAGTCGTACTTCTTGAAGGCTACGAACAGGATGCCACCGACCACAGCGCCGACGAGGATCGCGAGGACCCACAGCGGACCGTTCTCGACAACGGGCAGGACCAGGAAGCCACCGTGAGGCGCCGGATCGTGAACGTTGAACATAATGGTCAGGATCGAAGCGATAGAAGAACCGAGCATCATGATGGGCATGACGGGCCAGATGTTCTTGGTCATGAACGGAATGGCGCCCTCGGTGATGTGGGTGCAACCAAGGATGAGGTTGACGACACCGGCGTCGTGATCCTCCTGGCTGAAGTACTTCTTGCCGACAACGACGGCAAAGGTGGTAATCAGAGGCGGAACGATGCAGGCGGCGGAGACGGCAGCCATGAAGTTGGTGCCGAAGTTGTAGGTATCGGTGCCAACACCGGCGGCCAAAGCCTCGGTGAGCATAGCGGTACCGGTGACGTAAGCAGCCTTGTTGACCGGGCCGCCCATGTCAAAGGCGCACATGCAACCAATAGCAAGACCCAGGACAACAGCGCCAGAGGCAGACAGACCCTTG
>URNJ01000188.1 GCA_900549215.1 uncultured Collinsella sp. | reverse complement strand
CTACGCCAGCATCGGCTCCGATGGCAAGGTTTGCCTGGTTGCCGCCGCAAAACCGTCTTTGGTGAAAATCACTTTCGCGAATGAAGACGGCACCACCATCTATAGCGAAGACTGGTACGAAATCGGCACGAACGCAGATCAAATTACGGTACCCACTCCTACGAAACCGTCCGACGACAAGTACGACTACGTGTTCGATTCATGGCACACCACGATCGAAAATGTCACGGGTGACGCCGTTTACAAGGCTCAATTCAAAAAAGTCTTCAAGAACTTCAGCGCAAAGTACACGTTCAGCAGCACTTCTTCCGACAAACAGCTGCCAAGCGAGGTTTTAGCGGTACTTCCTAAAGACACAAACAACTATGTGTATAACGATGCAGTAAACGCTATTACGCCATCCCAGACAACCGTAAATGTTGCCAACGGCACCTGGATTTTCATGGGATACGACAAGGAATCGACTAATGCCGATATGACCACGGCAGATTCAGAAGGCAATGTAACCTTCACCGGCTCCTGGAAATTCGTTGAGAAGAGCGACACTCCGTCCGCGCCAGACAATAGCGATCAGATCGGAGCAAATGGCAGCGATAAGTCGCAGGTCAACTCTAACGACAAAGCAGGAACTGCGCAGGAGGCAGATTCGCCTTCCCCCAACACGGCAGACGGCACAAGTGTCGGTTTTTGTTACACCCTTCTTATAGCCGCCATTGTGGCGCTGGGAAGTGCCGTGTATGCAAATAGCAGGATAAAGCGTAGACGAAACTATTAATTGTGATCCGCATCCGCAGAGTCGCAGAAGGTCCAAATCAATTTCAGAGCAAATGCATTACCCAATCAGGGAAAATGTTCCCAACTGGATATAAATAGATATGAAATATGCGTCGTGCTAACAACGACGCATTCCAACCGAATTCAAATGAGCTCTGCATGGATCCCAATAAGCGTCCTGCATCATTCGCTGCATCAGCACCGTTGACGTTATGACCGCTGAAGTTCCCGAGCTTGACTGGGCGATGTTGAAGCGAATCACTGCACGCGTTACCGCCGAAGTTCCCGGCATCTGCCGCGTCTGCTACGACCTGACGCCTAAGCCCGTTGGCACTGTAGAGCGGGAGTAGCGGGAACTGGCTTCTGAACTCGCATTTTGGTGCTGCCGAGTACCGCCTGATACTTGGCATCGCCGCAGAGCAAAGCCACTAGCGAAATAGCGGGAATATATAGAAGCGAAAATCGGTTTCCGCAGGTTCGGTAACCTCGAATACCACCGAATAGCGCCGCGTATCTTGCCGTATTTGGGCATTTCGAGCAATTGCCTGAACGATTAATTATTCAGGCAATTTTACTTTGAGACACGGGGGGCATGCGAGACTTTTGAGCCGCATGCCCTCGTAGGAAAACGACCCTGTCCTGCCTTATATGCCGTGCAGCAAACAACGAGCTTCGCAACAGTATCATCGAGCCCCAGGCCCCGCGTAGGCGCCAAATTAAGTCGGCACCATCGGGTTGCAGCGAAGCAGCGGCAATCCCCACATGGGCACTTGACGGTGACGTAACGTCGCGCGCGATAATAGATTGCTAAACAACTTTGCGATTCCGCGTGCGAGAGGAGCACGGCATGCCTGCACACAAAGATGGTCTGATGACAGTTGGCGAACTCGCCCGGCGCGTGGGCGTGACCGTGCGCACCATCCAGTACTACGACCAAAAGGGCCTGCTGCACCCCAGCTCCAAAAGCGAGCAAAACCAGCGCCTCTATTCGACTGACGACGAGGAGCGCCTCTATCGCATCCTCACCCTCAAGTTCCTCGGCTTCTCACTCACACAGATCAAGGAAGCAGAGGGCATCGACGACTGCCAGAAGCTCTCCGGCGCGCTTGACCATCGCATGTGCGAACTGGAACGCGAGAGCATGGAGATCCTGCGTAACATCAACACCATCAGCAACCTCAAAGAGCACCTGGCTGCAAGCGAGAGCGTGCGGTGGAGCGACTTCGCCCAAGCCATCAGCGATATGCAGAACCGTGAGGACGTGCTGTGGATGGCAATCAACGGGGAGGGCTGCGACGAGAGCAGCGTCCCAGAGCTCACCCACGAGGTGATCGACCGCTGGCACGAGCTCATGGGCGATACCATCGAGGCCATGCACGACGGCGTGCAGCCCCGAGACGAGCGCGGCCGCGAGCTAGCAGCGCGCTTCGAGCGCCTCGGCGGCATGCCCAGCGCCCTGACCGGCCTCAAGCGCCTCGCCAACCAGCGCACACAAGGCCCCAAGAAGTACGGTCGAGACTTCTACGCGGGCATCCAACGCAGAACGCTCAGCTTCCTCAAAGACGCGCTCGAGGCACTGCACGAGCAGGCGTGACACGCGACCCACTCATACTTGCAGAAGTACGAGTTATTCCCGTCAATGAAAAACCAGGCCCCAAACAGGGCGCCCGACCAGATCACGGCCTTGATCGGCATGCCGCGCCGCTCGCCAACTTTTTCTCGTGCAGCACTTGACCATGACGTAGCGTCGCCCGTTAACATCCTCACTCGGTTTCGAGAGAGGAAAGACGATGATCGTTTCATGGATGACGACCAACAAGTGCAACCTCAAGTGCGAGCACTGCTATCAGGACGCAGCGGACTGCGACAGCCGCGAGCTAACAACGGTCGAGGGCAAGGCAATGATCGAGCAGATCGCGCGCGCCGGCTTTAAAATCATGATTTTCAGCGGCGGTGAGCCGCTCATGCGCGATGACATCTTCGAGCTCGTGGCGCACGCCGCGGCCCAGGGTCTGCGCCCCGCGTTTGGCAGCAACGGCACACTGATCACCGACGAGGTCGCGCGCAAACTCAAGGAGGCCGGTGCGTGCTCCATGGGCATCAGCATCGACAGCCTCGACGCGGCAAAGCACGACGCCTTCCGCGGCGTTGCGGGCGCCCACGCAGACACCCTCGCGGGCATCGAGGCATGCAAGCGCGCGGGCCTCGACTTCCAGATCCACACCACCGTGGTCAACTGGAACCGCAACGAGATCTGCGACATCACGGACTTTGCGCAAAGCATCGGCGCGGTCAACCACTCGATCTTCTTTCTCATCCCCGTGGGGCGCGGCAAGTACATTGAGGAGACGAGCCTCAAGGTACTCGAGAACGAAGCGCTGCTCCAAGACATCATGCGCAAGGCCGCAGACGTCGACATCGACGTCAAAC
>URNJ01000187.1 GCA_900549215.1 uncultured Collinsella sp. | reverse complement strand
CAGGTGGGCGCCCAGTGGCTTGTGACCAAGGACTCGGGAACCGTAGGCGGCATGGCCGAGAAGATCGCCTCCGCGCGCGACGTGGGAGCGCGCTGTATCGTGGTCGCCCGTCCCGCCGAGGGAAACGGGGCCCTTTCGCTTCGGGAAGTGGAAGACGCGCTCTTACGGGAGTTCGCGCGCTAGGCGCTCGCCGCGCCTGCGCGCACTCCCGCCCGCGAGGAGGAGCGCCTCGAGCAAGCTCGAACCGTACAAGACCGTCATCCGCCAAAAGCTCGAGGACGACGCCCGGAACTGGCGTAAGCAGCCCTTCAATAAGTTGCGGTGAAATAGCGTCTGTTTTTGCTGCTAAATAGCATATTCAGTCCCTAATTCACCGCAACTTGTTGGTGGTGGCTTACTGGTAGCGTAGGCATTCCACCGGGTCGAGCTTTGCTGCACGGCGAGCGGGGTAGAAGCCAAAGATTACGCCGATGCCGACCGATACGGCAAACGCGATCAATACTGTTGTAATGGAGAAGCTTGGCGTGATCGTCCCGGTAGCTCCAAACTCGCTCATGATGCCCGAGCTTGCGGCAAAGAACGTGAGTCCCCATGCCAGCAGATAGCCAATCAGGACACCCAACAGTCCGCCGGTGACGCACAGCGCCGAGGACTCGGCCAAAAACTGCGCGGTGATATCGCGACGACTTGCGCCCAGGGCACGGCGAATGCCGATCTCACGGATGCGCTCAGTCACGTTGGTGAGCATCATATTCATAATGCCGATACCGCCGACAAGCAGCGAGATGCTGGCGACAGCGCCCATGATGAGCGAGAACGCGCCCATAAAGGAGTTGAGTGCATCGATGGCGCTTTTCATGGAGGTCGCCGATACACTGTCGTACTCGTCCTCCTCCTCGATGCCCTTCATCGCGCGCACCTTGGACTCGATGGTTTTGCAGAGCTCATCCATGTCTGTGCCCTCGGCGGCAAGAGCCGTCACGCTGGGGAATGAAGGATTTTCGTCGCCAAACAGGCCTGAGATGGTTTCGCGCGGCATATACAGCGTGAGCGAGCCCATGGAGTCGTTGCCGCCATCAATCACACCTACAATCTGCACCTCGCCGTTGGACACCTTGATGGTTTTCCCCAGCGCATCCTGTTCGTTGCCGTAAAGCTGATCGGCGCCGCCGCGGCTGATGAGCGCCACGCGCGAGCCTGATTGGGACTCGGCCTGGGAATAGGTGCGCCCCGCAACGAGCTTGCTGGCCCCCACGGCGTCGAGCATGTCGCTATCGACACCCTGTGCCATGACGGTATAGCTTTTATCGCCGGTCTTGTACTCGGTATACGCGCTGTCGACAATGCCGATCTGCTCTATCTGCGGCACCAGTTTTTGAAGCTTCTCGATGTCGGACTCGGTGAGTTCTTGCGACGAATAGATTTGCACCATGCGTGCCGCATTGAGGCCCAGACTGTTGACCAGGCTGTTTTGGATGCCGCCGATGAGCGAAGTCATGGCGATAACCGAGGCGATGCCGATGACAATGCCCAGGATGGTGAGCAGGCTGCGCCCCTTGTTGGCTTCGAGCGAGTGAAGGGCTTCCTGGATGAGATCGCGGGCGCTCATGCCATCTCTCCTTTCGGCGGGTTGGCGGAGGCGGAAATCCTGGGCAGGCTATCCACGGCGCTGCGCAGGGTCCGCGGTGCATGTGGAATATACGCGCCATCGTGAATGCGACCGTCGCGGATGGTCACGGCACGGTCGGCCTCGGCGGCGATGCCGGGGTCGTGTGTGATAAGCACGATGGTTTTGCCGCGCTTCTGGAGCTTATGGAAGGTTTCCATCACAAGCGCTCCGGTAGCGGAGTCCAGGTTTCCCGTCGGCTCGTCGGCCAGAATGATGGGCGGGTCATTGACGAGGGCGCGCGCGATTGCGACGCGCTGCATCTGGCCGCCCGAGAGCTCGGATATGCGGTGGTCCCAGTGGTCGACGGGCAGCGTGACAGCCTGCAGCGCGTGCACGGCGCGCATTTCGCGCTGGCTACGGGGCACATTGGTGTAGGCCAGCGGCAGCATCACATTTTCGATAACCGACAGGCGCGGCAGCAGGTTGAAGCTCTGAAAGACAAAGCCAATGCTCAGGGCGCGAACTTCGGTGAGCTCCTCATCATCGAGCTCGGCCACGTTGAGCCCTTGCAGGTAGTAGTCGCCCGCCGTCGGCTTATCCAGACAGCCTAGGATGTTCATGAGCGTCGACTTGCCCGAGCCCGAGGGGCCGGTGATAGCGACGAATTCGCCGGGATTTACCGCCAGGCTCACGTTGTGCAGGATGTGGGCGCACCCCGCCACGCTCTCAAAGATGCGGTGCACGTTGCGGATGTCGATAACGGGACGCATTACATGCCCTCGTCGGCAGACATACTGCCCGAATCCGCACCGTAGCCGCCGTCAGCCGTTGCGTCCGCTCCGGTGTCCATGACGAGGGTGTCGCCATCGCGCAGCTTGGTAACCGGAACGTTGGGGTTGATCTCGTTGCCCTGGTCGTCGCGCTTAACCTGTGTCTTGCCGACTACGGCTTCGTTGTCGTTTTGCGTCACGACGGTCACCTTCACGCGATGGGTTTGCTTGCCCTCGTCATCGGTTGCGACGTTGACGTAATAGTGTTCGCCGTCTTCGGTCATGAGCGCCATCGTCGGCACCATCACCACGTCGTCGAGCTGCTCGGTCACCACCGAGACCTCGGCCGTCATGCCCGGCTTCAGGCGCGCGTCGGGCGCCTCGATGAGAATGTCGACGTTAAAGGTCACGCTGCCGCCGCCACCGTTGGCGGCGTCGGAGTTTGCCACCGAAGCGATAGCCGTGACGGTGCCCTGGCTCACGATATCGGGAAACGCGGGATACGTGACGTTGGCGCTCTGCCCAACGGCGATCTTGGCGATGTCCTTTTCGCCCACCTGCACGGTCACCTTCATCTTAGATAGGTCGGCGATCTGCATGCACTGCTTGCCGCCGCTCGTATCGCTTTCGCCCATGATCATGCCGCCTGTAACCGTGGCGCCCACTTTGGCATTGAGCTCCACGATGTTACCCGAGCTCGGGGCCGTGACCGTGCGACTGGAGGCCTTGGCGTTCGCCTGGTCGAGGTTTGCCTGGGCTGATGCGAGGCTGCGCTGCGCGGCCGATACGGCGTTCGTGTCCACTGATGCGGCGGAGACGCCAGCCGCTGCGGAAGCTCCCTCGACGTCC
>URNJ01000186.1 GCA_900549215.1 uncultured Collinsella sp. | reverse complement strand
GTGGTGGCCCGCTCCGGAGCTTACCGACTGGATCTACAGCCCGCTTTCGGGTGCCGACGCCGCCAGCGCGCGCACGTTCGACAAGAATATGCGTCTCTCGCGCAGCAAGACTACCGCGGGCGTTAAGAGCCTGCTGCAGAGCGTCCAAGGCCAGGTGAGGGGCGCGCGCAAGGCGGCGAGCGACGAGAACTGGTTTAAGAACGTGCCATGCGTGGTCTCGGACGTGTTTCAGGCGCTGTGGCGCGACAAACCCGTGACGGCGCTCAAGGCCATGCTTGCCGTTGTCGAGGCGTTGCCCGATCGTTTGCTGAGCGGCTT
This sequence comes from uncultured Collinsella sp., assembly GCA_900549215.1. Lineage (GTDB taxonomy): Bacteria > Actinomycetota > Coriobacteriia > Coriobacteriales > Coriobacteriaceae > Collinsella. Next base: position 3,038 of record URNJ01000186.1, on the reverse strand, counting down.
GGATGGTCAAGCCCGTCGCCAGGCGGAGGTGGCCCTGCTGCGCCACGCCATCGACATCCTTATGAATGGCGCCCGCGCGCTCGATGTGTCGCAGGCCGCGACCGTGTCCGTGCTCGATGGCATTCGCACCAAGGTGGACAAGCGCAGCGCCGCCTACGATTACGAGACCCACGAGGTTGACCGTGCGCCACGTGCTCAGGTTCGTTTTGCTTCGCTTGCCGACGCGGCGGCTCTGCGCCCCGGCAGCTACGATGCCGTGCTGTTTGCCGATGTCGATCTGGACAGCTATCCACTCTCGCACGAGGAGGGACCGCTGGCTACGCTGACGGCGAGCCTTGGTCGCGAGGGCGTGACGCTTGAGCCCGCGGCCTTGCTGCGCGTGCGTTTTGGCCACGCGATGCAGGCGGCGCGCGGCCCGGTTGCGCTTGCCCGCGTGACACACGATCGCCAAGCGCGCGAGTGCTACCCGGCAGCCGTATGGACCGAGCTGTGGGCACATGCCGGGGCCGCTGGCGCTGCCAAGCCCATGCGCGTGGGCGAGGGCGATATCATCGCCGACTTTGATCCCGCGGCAGGCGAAGGTCTTAGACGCGAGCGCGTGACCTGCGAAGCTCCTCAGCATCTGAGCGATGAAGCCATTCCGTATCTGGTCCTGCGCCGTCGCGATGGCGAGGGCGAGGATGCGCCGCTGGTGCCGCGCTTGACGTCTGCCTCGCAGATCGAGGCCTATTCGACCTGTCCGCTATGCTGGTTCGTCTCGTACCGCGTGAAGCCCCAGTCGATCGACGCGGGCTTTGGCAACATGGAGAAGGGCAACTTTGTCCACGACGTGCTGGAGCATCTGCATGCCCGTCTGCCCCAAGAGGGCATGGAGCGCGTGACGCCCGAGAATCTGCCGCGTGCACAGGAGCTGCTGCACGAGGTCTTTGACGAGACGTTGGCCGAGCATGCCTCCAAGCGTGGCAACGAGGGTCCGCTGGTGCCGCTCTCTCCGGTAGAGGAGCGCCAGGTGGCCGAGATTCTGCCGCAGCTGGAGGGCGTGCTTGCCTATGAAGCCGAGGCGCTGACTCCTTTTGCTCCGCGCTACCTGGAGTTTGCTTTCAACGACCTCAAGGTCGAGTATGCCGGCTGGCCGCTCGGCGGACGCATCGACCGTGTGGACGTGGATGCCGAAAACCACGCCGTCGTGATCGACTACAAGCACCGCACGGGCGTTGAGGAGTTTAAACTCGCCGACCCCACGGAGCGCGACAAGGAATCGGGCGAGGCCGCCATCGATGACCCGCGGTGGCTGCCGCCCCATACCCAGACGCTTATCTATGCGCAGGCCATGCGCCGGGCGCTGGATCTGGATACCCGTGCGGCGCTCTATTTTTCGACCAAGGGCGGCAAACCGGCGCTGCGAGGCGCCGCGAGTGCCGAGCTGCTCGAGGAGGAGCGTGGTGACGGCCGCATCCCGGGGCTTAAGAAGGGCTTTCCCGGTGAGGGCGGCAACATGGACTTCGATGCGCTGCTCGATCGCGTGGAGGCCGGCATCGCCGAGCGCTTGCGCGAACTCGAGGCGGGCAACGTCGCTGCTGTCGACCCGGCGTCGACACAGGCCGCGCATGGCCGCTGCTCGTATAACCACGAAGGTACGTTTGTAAGGAGGGGCGTGTAGACCATGGATCTTTCGACCTTGATGCCGCAACAGCTGCAGATCGTCAAGACGCTCGACCGTCCGCTGTTTGTCTCGGCGGGCGCCGGTTCGGGCAAGACCTTTACCCTCACGCGTCGCATCGTCTACGCACTCTCGCCCGAATCCGGTCCGTTCGTCGAGCATCTGGACCAGGTGCTCGCCATTACCTTTACCAAAGATGCCGCGGCCGAGATTCGCGACCGCGTGCGCCGTGCGCTTATCGACGAGGGCATGGACGAGGAAGCACTGACCGTCGACGACGCGTGGATTTCGACCATTCACGGCATGTGCTCGCGTATCCTGCGCGCGCACGCGCTGGAGCTGGGCATCGATCCCGAGTTCACGGTGCTCACCGATACCGACGAACTTATGGACCAAGCTGTTGAGCATGTGTTGGCCCGCGCGACGGCGCCCGATGCCGCCCCCGAGCTCGCGGCATCGCTCAAGGCCCTTTACGCCTGGTATCCCATGGCGGGCGAGGGTGGCCCCTTTGGCGCCGGCACGACCATCAAGGGTCTGGTGCGCGAGCTGCTGGAGCTCTCGAGCCAGCTGCCGGGCGGCATGGACGACGTGCGCGTGGCGCGCGGCCAGGCCGATACCTCGGCACTTGCCGATGCCTATCGTGCGGCGCTGGGTGCAAGCAAGGCGGCGACCGAGAAGGCACAGATGGCGCTCGATGCCATCGACGCGTTCGAGGCGAGCGGCAAGACCATGGCCGATGCGGTGCGACTCATGATGTCGTGTACCATGCCGCGCGCGAGCAAGGCGTTCCCCAAGGAGCAGGTTGAGCTGCTCAAGGCGGAGGCTGCCGATGCGTTTATCAATATCGTGCTGGCTTGCGGTGGTCCCGCGCTCGATGCGCTGGTGGGCCTGGCCCGCTCCGTGGAGGCCGAGTACCGCGCGCTGAAGGCTGCCCAGTCCGCCCTCGACAACAACGACCTGCTGCGCATGGCCTACGAGGCCCTGCGCGATTACCCTGCCATTCGTGCTGCGTACGAGGGTCGATTTAAGATGGTCATGATTGACGAGTTCCAGGATACCGACCAGATGCAGGTCGATCTGATCCGCTACCTGACCGGCGCGGGGGAGCGCGCGCTGTGTACCGTAGGCGATGCACAGCAGTCGATCTACCGCTTCCGCGGCGCCGAGGTCGAGGTGTTCCGTCGCCAAGAGCGCAAGGTGGGCTCGTCTGCCGCGCCCGAGGCGACTGCCGTGGCCGACGCCCCTGCTGGCGAGCTCGTTAAACTCGTGCGCAACTTCCGCAGCCACGACGAGGTACTGCGCTACGTGGCACGCGTCTTCGACGGCGATGACGGCGGCCTGATGCAGGGCTTTTTGGATCTTGAGGCGAGCGACGGCC
>URNJ01000185.1 GCA_900549215.1 uncultured Collinsella sp. | reverse complement strand
AGCCCCACCTGGCGCCCATACCGCTCGCATATCGCATGCACGGCCTGGCGCGACAGGCGACGTCCGTTCTTATTTAAAAAGACCGCCGAGGTCTCCGTCCCGTGAGCATGCGCGGCCAGAAGAGTGCGCCCGTCACCTATATAGCGTGTCAAGGCGCGAGCCGCGCTTCCCACCAATGGGGCCAGACGCTCCTTGGAGCCCTTACCGCGCACTAGGACAAACCCGTCATCAATATGGATATCGCCCACATCGAGCCCAACCAGCTCACTCACACGCAAACCGCATCCGTAAAGCACTTCCAAGATGGCATGATCGCGCAGTCCCATCTCGCCCTCGGGAAAGTCTTGATCGAGCAGTGCCGAGACATCCTCCACCGAAAGGTATTCCGGCAGGCGATCTGCCTTTTTGGGCAGGCGCAACGCCGCCGTCGGGTTTTGGGCCACGGCCCCATCGCGCACCAAAAAGGCATGCAGGCCCTTCACGGCAGCAAGCGCGCGCTCCACCGAGGCGTCGGAATAGCCTCCATCGCGGCGATCGGCAACAAAGTCCTCCACGACCTGACGGGTCACCTCTTCAAAAGACACAATGCCCGCCCGCTCCAGATAGGCGCGGTACGTCGTCAGGTCACGACGGTAGGCCGCAATCGTATTGCGCGCCAAGCCCCGCTCGACCGCGAGGTAATCGAGATACTCCCCCGCCGCCACGGCGAGCGACGAGGGAGTAGCTTCGGTATGTTCTTGGTTCGCCGGCACCCTTAGTCCGTAGCGAGGTTCTTGGGCGTCACCTGCAGACGGTCGACACCCTCGTGCTGGCCGATCGAGGCGCGCACGAACTCGCGGAACAGCGGCTGCGGGTTGGTCGGACGGCTCTTGAACTCGGGATGAGCCTGGGTGGCCACATACCACGGATGTACGTCGCGCGGCAGCTCGACCATCTCGACCAGACGCTCGTCGGGCGAAAGACCCGAGATAACCAGACCGGCGTCCTCGAGCTGGTCACGGAAGGCGTTGTTGAACTCAAAGCGGTGACGGTGACGCTCGTAGACGAGCTCCTCGCCGTATGCCTCGCGCGCGAGGGAATCGGCAGCAAGCTTGCACGGATAGGCACCCAGACGCATGGTGCCGCCCTTCTCGGTCACGTCCTCCTGCGAGCTCATCAGGTCGATGACACTATACGGGCCATCCGGATCGAACTCGGAAGAGCTGGCGCCGGCAAGGCCGACGACGTTGCGGGCGAACTCGCACACGGCCACCTGCATACCCAGGCAAATGCCCAGATACGGAATCTTGTGCTCGCGGGCAAACTCAGCCGCGAGGATCTTGCCCTCCAGGGCGCGCTTGCCAAAGCCGCCGGGGACCAGGATGCCCGAGGCGTCGCCCAGGACCTCGGAGACGTTCTGCTCGTCAAGGCTCTCGCCATCAACCAGCTGCACGTCAACGTGGCGATCGTAGAACACGCCCGCGTGGTGCAGGGCCTCGATAACCGACAGGTAGGCATCGGGCAGCTGCGTATACTTGCCCACGACGGCGATCTTCACCTTGTCGGCGTGATGGTTGGCGTGATTCTGCTTGCGCAGGAACTCGTTCCACTCGCTCATGTCGCGCTCACGCGGGTCCAGACCCAGGCGCTCGCAAATGCGCAGGTCAAAGTCCTGCTCGGCAAGCAGCTGCGGAACATCGTAAATGCTCGCGCAGTCCTCGTTGGTAAAGACACAGTCGGTGTCGACGTCGCAGAAGCTTGCGATCTTGCCGCGGATGGCATCGTCGATATGGTGGTCGGAGCGCAGAACGATAATATCGGGCTGGATACCAAAGCTGCGGAGCTCCTTGACGGAGTGCTGCGTCGGCTTGGTCTTGACCTCGTGGGCGGCGGCGATATAGGGAACGAGCGACACGTGGATGTAGCAGACATTCTCGGGGCCGGCCTCCTTGCGATACTGGCGAATGGCCTCGACAAACGGCTGCGACTCGATATCGCCGATGGTGCCGCCCAACTCAGTGATGACCACGTCGGAGCCGGTCTGCTCCTCAATGCGACGGAACTTATCCTTAATGGCGTTCGTGACGTGCGGGATCACCTGGACGGTGCCGCCCAAAAAGTCACCGCGACGTTCACGGGCGATCAGGCTCTTATAGATGGCACCAGTCGTAAAGTTGGAATCGCGGGTCAGGTTCTCGTCAATAAAGCGCTCGTAGTGGCCCAGGTCCAGATCGGACTCGTAGCCGTCCTCGGTCACAAAGACCTCGCCATGCTGGAACGGGCTCATCGTGCCGGGGTCGACGTTCAGATACGGGTCGGCCTTTTGCATCGTTACTTTGTAGCCACGCGACTTGAGCAGACGGCCCAGCGAGGCCGCGGTAATACCTTTGCCCAGAGACGAAACCACGCCGCCGGTCACGAACACATGCTTGGTCATATTGAGTTACCTGCGCTTCCCGTAGAAGTTGTCCATACACATCTTACGGGTCTTCATTGTAATACTCGCGACGCGCGCCGCACGCAATTTTTCTTACGCGCAATAGCATTTCTCCATCTCGAAACAAAACGCCGTCCGGTTGCCCAGGCGGCGTCGTTTCAACTATGAATGCGCGTTGTTATCGATCGGCGACTTCGTCCTTGATCAAATCCCGCACGAGCATGCCGGCACGGACGCCCTCTAGATACCACTCGCCACGCTCCGTGAGACAAATACCATTTGCGAGCTGGCCGCCGTCGTCGCTGTAGCGCGAGACGACCTCGATGATGTCTTCGGATTCCAAGCGTTCAATTGCCGCGCGGGCGCGATACGGAGACACCCCCACACGCTCGGCAAGCGTCTTGCGCGAAAAGCCATAAAATCCGCCGTTGTCTTCGGACAGCTGTGCGATCTCCATCAGCACCTGCACCTCGACACGCTTCATATCGTTGACACTCGCACGACCCTTGCCAGCCATGGCAGCCTCCTCAAACCGAGCACGGGCATCACTTGCACCGTGCGCGACCGGCACACCCCATGATGGCCGGCAACATCCATCATGCGGCATCCCCGCAAAAGGATGAAACAATTAGGGTTATTGTATACCGCCCAAATCGCTTATAGGCAGGTAAGCGGGCTATTTTTAGGTTAAACGGTAGCTTTGTTGATAAAAGGGGCACACCGAATGCATACCCGATGTGCCCCTTTCAGACCAATTTATCCAGGCTTAGCGGTGGAAGAAACCACGGCGCTCGAACTTGGGCTCGCAGCACACGTTGATGCCCAGCTTGCGCAACACCGTCTCGTCCGTCGGCGAGATGATCACGCTAAAGAAGGCATCGCAGCCGCGCAGCTGCTCCAGGCCCGAAAGGACGCGGGCCGCCGTCTCGCTCGTTGCCGAGGTA
>URNJ01000184.1 GCA_900549215.1 uncultured Collinsella sp. | reverse complement strand
CCATATGACCGGCAGCACCATGGAAGCCCTGCATCACTCGACCGTTCTCGACATATGCGCCGCCGATGCCCGTACCGATGCCAAGACACAAGACGGAGAACTTGCCCTTGCCGACGCCCCAGTGGGCCTCGCCCAGAGCATGAGCCTGCACGTCGCCTACGACGGCAACGGGAAGACCGAGGTCCTCGCGCAGACGCGGCCCCAACTGAACGCCGGACCAGCCGGGCATGATCTCATTGGCATACGCGATGGCGCCCGTCTTGGGATCGACGACGCCTGCGGCACCGATACCGACGCCAAGGACCCCGACATCGGGATTCGCCTCGAGAGCAGCCTTGATGGACGCCTCGATACGCTGGAAGACGGCCTCGCCGCCCTCCTGGGCCTCGGTAGGAACCTCGGCCTCAAAAACGGGATGGGGCACACTACCGTCAGCCGGGTACTCCATGATGGCAGTCGCGATCTTAGTTCCGCCGATATCGACAGAGCAGACGTACTTGTTCTCCATGTCGCTCTCCTTAGGAGATAAAAAACAACTACAGGAAATGCGCCGTCAGGCTAGCCGTCACAGCGCGGTAAAGGTTTTCCAGGTGCCCGAGATCACCGAGAAACCGTGCGGCCATTGACCTAATGGGTCATGGCCGCACGGTTGAACGGCGAGGTCGGGTGCCTGGGAAAGCTTTAAAGGAGACCGTTGTCCTGGAGGACCTTCTTAATCGCCTCGACGTTCTCGCCGGTCATGGCCTTCACCGGGCGCGGCATGGTCGGGCTGTCGAAGATACCCATGAGGTTCATAGCGGTCTTGAAGGCGCCGACGCCACCGGCATAGCCCTGGACGCCCGAGGTGACATCCCAGATGTGCGAAATCTCATTGAGGCGATCCTGCTCGGCCTTGACGGTAGCCCAGTCACCAGCCTGAGCGGCCTTCCACTGACGCACGTAGCCCTCGGGCTCAACGTTGGCGAGACCCGGGACGGAACCGTCGGCGCCACCGAGGTAGGCGCCGTCGACAACAACCTCGTGACCGGTGAGGATGCTCATCGGATGGCCGTTCTTCTCGTTCTCCTGAACGAGGTAGCGGAACGAGATGTCATCACCCGAGGAATCCTTGACGCCAGCAAGGACGCCCTCGGCGCCGAGCTTGGCAAGGAGCTTCCAGGGGAGCTTGGTGTGAACGCAGACGGGAATGTCATAGGCGAAGATGGGCAGGTCGAGCTCCTCGTGCAGGATGCGGAAATGCTCCTCAACCTCGGTCATGCCCTGCAGGGCATAGAACGGGCAGGTGGCGACGAGGGCATCGGCGCCCAGCTCCTGAGCGACCTTGCCGTGCTCGATCATGCGCTCGGTCTCGGTGTCGATGATGCCGACCAGAACGGGAACGCGGTGGTCGACGATACGAACGGCCTCGGCGATAATCTGGCGACGGCGCTCGTCGGTGGAGAAGACGACCTCGCCCGAGGATCCCAAGAAGAACAGGCCATCGACGCCGGCATCGATCATGCGGTTGATGCTGCGCTCAAAGGAGGCAACGTCGAGCTGGTGATCTTCGGTATCGGGAACAACGACGGGAGGGATAACGCCGGTGAATTTCTGAGTTGCCACAAGAATCTCCTTAGTTGTCTGGCGGGCGGCCCTATGCCACCCACTCTTGTTGGCAGTGTCCAGGCCGTCTAGGCCAAAGAACACGAGTAGAACGTTTGGTTAAAAAAGTCGACGACTTCGTTTTCGAACGCATTGATGCGCTCGTGAGCGTATTTGGCATAGATGATATGCTTCCGGTCACACTCAAGACCGTTGAATACGGCAAACTGACCCTTGGGGTCGCTCACGGTATCCATAAGCGATGTGCCCATGAGCACCGATCCGCGCACCTGAGACGACAACGCCTCGAGGCCGCCGGGAAGTGGATTGGCAACCGCCGTGCAGGCGAGGCCCCGCTCGTCCAGAGCAGAAACCGCCAGCGCGACACCGCCGCCAAGGCCCTCGCCCCATGCAAAGATGCGGTCAGGGTCCATGCCATCAAGATTGCGCGCGACCTTCGCCAACGCACAACCCCAACGGACGCGCTCGACAAACGCAGGCGAGGTAATCCCCTGCTGCAGGTCGTCCGCACCAGCAACATCGTCATCCAGCGCGAGGACGGCATACCCCATGGCGGCAAATCTCGTCATGTGATGCCAGCCGCGCACAGGCCGATCGATGTCGTGGAACATCAGGCACAACGGCACGCGCTCAGATACTCGGGCACGACCGACAGGCTCGATCAAACGAGCGTGAATCGCATCGTCACCGAGCTCAAAGGAGACCTCCGAGTAACGGGCGCAGGGGTTAACAAAGTCAATCGCCGTTATGGCCAGGCCTTGAATCTCAAGATTCGAAGCGCATGTCTCTAAATCAGAAACATCTGCTTGGACATCACCGCGCCAGTCCCGATATTCTGCGAGCCCTGACGAAACCGTTCCAGGAATTCCCACGAGTCCGGGGACAATCAGCTCGTCAACATTGCTCTCGCACTTAGACATGAGCCTCCCCTCCCTTGCAGAAAAACGGAATGATCAAATCGTCAAAATCCTGAATCTCCTCGTGTCCAAAGCCTTCAAAGAACTCATGACGCTTTTCGCAGGTCAGGTTGTTATAGACCGCAAACTGCGTCGCTGGCGGACAGACGATATCGGCTGTGCCGGTGCCAAACAGCACGGGGCATTTGACCATAGGGGCAAAGTTCTTGGAATCAAAGTACGCCAGCTTGGCATAAGCTTCGTCAATACGAGTCGAGTCCTCGTCAAACCAGCGAGACCAATAGCGCAGGCCCTCGTAGGCAATGTCGTCGGCATCCAAATCCCAGACCAGGCGGAAATCTGACAGGAAGGGATAGAGGATGGCGGCGCGATTGATAAGCTCGCTGTTAAGTGCACAGGTCGCAATGCCCAAACCGCCGCCCTGCGACGCGCCGTTCACAAACACACGCGCAAGATCGATGCCCTCGAGCTCGCGAACGATGCGGCACAGGATGCGAATATCTTGGTGCAAGCGGACATAGTAGAGGTTGGCCGGGTCGCCGTCGATACCGGCGACAATATGACCGGCAACCGTTGTGCCCTCAAATCCACCAATGTCCTCGGAGGGACCTCCTTGGCCGGGGCAGTCGAGGGCGATGAGCGCCATGCCCATGCCCGCAAACGACGCCTGCTCAAACCAGCTGCGGCTTGCACCCGGATACCCATGGAACTGAAGTACCAATGGCACGGGCTCGTCCGAGACGGGTTTAAGGTACTTGGCATGCAGGCGAGCGCCACACATGCCGGTATACCAGAGATCGAAAAGCTGGCAGGTCGCGGCATCGGTGACCGATGCCGCCTCGACCGCTCGGCGCTG
>URNJ01000183.1 GCA_900549215.1 uncultured Collinsella sp. | reverse complement strand
CCTGCATATTTATAAATATTAAAGGGGACGGGCCCCAGATTGCCGAGACGCACTTTTGCGCACATGGGCAATCTGGGGCCCGTCCCATTTTCGCCAGACACCGACGCGTTGGTGGGCCGTGTGTACCGTGGGTGGGGGAGTTTGGGGGCGATGTGAACGGTGTGTAAAGGGACGTAAAAATCGCCTCAAGGTCAACTTGAAGGTTGAGGTTCGCGGGCGTGGTTCTACAGGTGGCATCCCGCCTTTGCTGCAAACACAACATATTGTGTTTTCGAACATATGCTCGGGGGTGTTTTACAACATATTGGGGGTGGAGTGGTGGGGTGGGGTGGGGGAAGGGGTGGGGAAAGGTGTTGAAAAATGGGGAGGTTCCCCATATTATTAATGACGTCGACAGGCGGGGTGGTTCCCCGCGTACGTGCCATCTGAGTAACCGAGGGGAGGGCGCACATGGGAATGACGGGTGCATACGAGCGCAATCTCGATGCAAAAGGTCGTCTATCCCTGCCTGCACCCCTTCGCGAGGAGCTTGGAGAGCACGTTCGCGTGTTTAAAGCCCTGGATGTCGATGCTCTGTACGTGTTCTCTGCCGAGGCCTTCGATAAGTGGGTCGAAGGACTCTTCGCGGGTCGTGAGGGCCACGAGGGTTTTAACCCGCGTGACATCAACGACCAGAAGCTCATGAGGGCGATCAACAAGCGCACCACGTCGATGGATGTGGACAGCGCGGGTCGTATCGGTCTTTCCGAGTCTCTCCGCAAGCAGGCGAACCTCGACCGCGAGGTCACGGTTGTGGGCAACTACGACCACCTTGAGGTTTGGGACCGCGCTACGGCCGATGAGGACGATGACGATGAGGCCCTGCTGGACCTCTTCTTCTCGTAAGGGCAAGGCACGGGTAACGGATGGAGCGTGGGATCTTGACACAAGAATATCGGCATGAACCTGTCATGCTCGGCGAAGTGCTTGAGTCGCTGCGGCTAAAGAGCGGCTCCGTTGTCTGCGATTGCACCCTTGGCGGTGCCGGCCATTCAGTAAAGATGGCCGCGCAGGTGGGGGAGACGGGCCTTTTGCTCGGCGTCGATCAGGACGACATGGCCCTCGAGGCCGCTGGCGCCCGTCTGGACCGCGAGGTTCCCGGCGTTCCGCACCAGCTGCTGAAGGGCAACTTCGGCGACTTGGACGAGCTGCTTTGCTCGGCCGAGGTGCCCGGGGTCGATGGCTTCCTGTTCGATTTGGGCGTTTCGTCACCGCAACTCGATATCCCTGGCAGGGGCTTTTCGTATAACGAGGACGCCCCATTGGACATGCGGATGGATCCGGGTAATAGCACCTTAAACGCAGCTGAGGTCATCAACACCTATAACGAACACGACCTCGCCCGGATTCTACGCGTCTACGGCGAAGAGAAGTTCGCCTCGCAGATCGCGCGCGAGATCGTGCGCCGCCGCGAGCAAGAACCGATCGAAACCACCGGCCAATTTGTCGAGATCATCAAGGCGGGTATCCCGGCTGCCGCTCGTCGGCATGGTGGACACCCGGCCAAGAAAAGTTTCCAGGCCATTCGCATCGAGGTCAATCACGAGCTCGATGTGCTCGAACGAGGGCTTGATGCCGCCACCAGGTGGCTCAACCCGGGCGGACGTATCTGCGTCATCTCGTATCACTCGCTCGAGGACCGTATCGTAAAGAACCACTTTAAGGAGATGAGCCAGGGGTGCACGTGTCCGCCGGAGATTCCGGTGTGCGTGTGCGGCAACGTGCCGATACTCAAGGTCATCACCCGCAAACCCTTGGTTGCCCAGCCTGATGAGGTTGAGCGCAACCCTCGGGCGAGATCAGCCAAAATCCGCGTGGCGCAGCGTCTGTAGGCGCGACCGCGCGATATTGGACCTCCCGCTCGCACCATAAACGAAGCTTAAACACACTACCAACGTACTCGGGATGGGAGGCGGCATATCATGGGCTACAACACTTCAAGCGCAGCACTCGCCTATGATATGAACGCCATGCCCGCCTATCGTGAGACGCCGCAGGCCCCCGTTGCTCCCCGTGAGCAGCGCACGCCGCGCTTTGATGTCTACACGGGCGCGGGCCGTCAGGCAAACCAGGCGGTAAGCCCGGTTTTCATGAGCGTTCTTAAAACGTTTTGCATCATTGCGGCTATCTTCATGACGATCGGTGTCGCCCGCGTGGCGCTTGCCGGCGTCACGGCCCAGGTGCTCAACAGCAACGCCGAGCTTACCAACACGCTCGAAAAGGCGACCGATGAGAGCTCCGACTTGGAGGTCATGCATTCGGTCTATGGCGCCGACACGCGCATTCGCGACCTTGCGGGCGCTTATGGCATGGTGGAGCCCAGCGAGAGCGTTACACTTGACTTTTCGCAGGATGCAGCCGCGGGCGCCAACGCGACCGCGACCGCTCAGTAGCAAGACGGTAGCTGAGTATGACAAATGACTATCGCCGCGGTTCCGATGGGGGCCGCGGTTCTGGACGTCCCTCGTCGCGGGGACGTTCTGGTTATCAAGGAACGGGTCGGCAATCTTACAACGCCGGTCAGCCCCGTGGCAACGACCCGGCGTCGCGACTTCGCGGCTCGGGCGGCCCTCAAGTGCATAACACCAGGTCGCGCAAGAGTTCGTCGACCGAATGGCTCACAGGCGCGCCTCTGCCTCGCCGCAAAGCCGTCATGGGCTTCATCGGGCTTGGCTTGGGCTTGGGCGTCTTTCGCCTTGCCGACTATCAAATTGTCGAAGCCGATAAACTGCGCGAGCGTGCCGATGCGCGCCGCCTGCTTGCGCAGACCCTCTATGCCAAACGCGGCACCATCTACGACCGCAACGGTAACGTGCTGGCGTCGTCGGTCGAATGTCGCAACATCGCCGTGAACCCGCAGCTTGTCGAGGATGTTGACAAGACGGTGTCGGCACTGGTCAAGGCAACTGGAATCGATAAAAAGACCTGCCGCAAGCTCGTCGAGTCCGATGGCACCTGGGTGTATATCAAGCGCCAAGTGGACGAAGACGATGCTGCGGCGCTGGAGAAGAAGAACCTGCCCGGCGTGCTTTTTGAGCAGGCCATGAAGCGCGTATATCCATACGGCAATCTGGCATCACAGGTGCTGGGTGTAGTGAATGTAGACAACGACGGCTTGACGGGTCTCGAAAAGCAATACAACAAGCTTCTGACCGGCACGAACGGTTCTCTCGTACGCGAGCGCGCGAGGGACGGCAGCTATATCGCGGGCGGTGCCTATAAAAAGGTGGCTGCGGTCGACGGCGTTGATATCGTGACGACGCTCGACGTCAATATCCAGCGTGCGGCCGAGGACGCCCTGGCAGAGGCAGTTGAGAAGACTAAGGCCAAGAACGGCTCGG
>URNJ01000182.1 GCA_900549215.1 uncultured Collinsella sp. | reverse complement strand
CCGCACGCTGTCGGCCGACGGCACGTGGGATGCGGAGGGCAAGGCCACCGTCACCACGGGCGAGGACGGCCGCGTGACCGTCTCGGGCGTGGACTCGGGCAAGCTGGAGGTCCGCGAGCTCAAGGCGCCCAAGGGCTACACCGCCTTTGAGGGCACGCGCTCCGTGACGGTCAAGGCCGAGGGCCTGGACGTCGACCAGGTTGCCGCCGCCAAGCCCAAGCTCACCATCACGGCCGAGTCGCCCCTGCGCGCCGACAGCGCGGACGGGTCGACGGGCAGTCTGGAGGCGTCGATCATCAACTCGCCCGCCGGCACGCCCCCTAGCATCTTCACCGGAGGCTTTATGCCCTCGACTGGTGATATGGCAATGTACGCCGCGGCCGCCGCAGCGGTCGCCGGAGCCGCGCTCATCGTGGTCGCGCTCCTGGTCAAGCGGGGAGGTGGCAGCCATAAAGAGTAGCTGGCAGCCCCACAGAGAGCGGGGCGAGACATAGCGAAGCAGATGCTAAGACACAGACAGACGATGACCGATCGAATGAGAACCAACCGGAAAACGGAGGAAAAGAAGATGAGCATGAGCAAGAACATCGCACGCCTGGCAGTAACCGCCGGCCTCACAGCAGCGTTGAGCTTCGGCGGAGTTATGGCCCCGGTGACCATGGCGTTTGCTGCGGAGGGCGACAACACCATCACCATCACGCAGAACGCGAACAACGGAGCCACCAAGTTCAAGGCGTATCAGATCTTTAAGGCCGATGTCTTGGACAAGGACGGAAAGAAGGTCGTGTCCAATGTCAGCTGGGCGAGCGATGAAGCGGAGGATGCCGTCCTGGGGGTCCTTAAGGGCGAGAGCGGGTCGGGCATCTCCGATGCCTCGACCGCGCAGGAGGTTGCCGACTACCTTTCCAAGACGATTGCGGATACCACTGCTACCACGGTCGTGGAGAAGGATAATCTTCTCAATAAGATTGCCCTGGCTGTCGAAAAAGCCGTGCCCCCGACCGGTGAGGCTTTTGATGCCGGCGCCGCCTTTACCGCCACGAACAAGGGGTATTACCTGTTCATGACCGACGCCGCATCGATTGGAGCCAAGGACAATTACGCCGATAAGAAGCAGACCGGTACCTCGCCGATTTTCGCCGTCGTGGGCGGCAGTGCTGTGGAGGTTGCCGAGAAGACGGACATCCCCACGGTCGAGAAGAAGGTCATGGACGACAAGTCCAACAGCAATTGGGCCGACAAGGCTGACTCCCAGATGGGCCAGAATGTTGAGTACCAGCTTACCGGTACCGTCGCTAAGAACGTCGATACATTCGATACGTATTACTATCAGTTCCATGACGAGCTCTCTGCCGGCCTGACTGCCAATCAGGCTTCTGTTGAGGTTAAGGTCGATGGGGCTAAGATTGATCCTGACAAGTACGCTGTTTCCTACGACCAGGAGAACGGCAATAACCTTCTGACTGTCACGTTCGATGATCTTAAGAGTTCGGGCGCAACCGTCACGCCGAATTCCAAGATCGTTGTGACCTACACCGCCAAACTTGATCCCGCCAAGGCTAAAAAGGTCGTTGTCGGTGGCGAGGGCAATGAGAATACCGTCAAGCTCATCTACTCCAACAACCCCGGCCATGATGGCAAGGGCGAATCCGTGCCCGACACCGTGCGCGACTACACCTATGCACTCAAGCTCGTCAAGGAAGACTCTGCTGATTCCGACGTTAAGCTCTCGGGCGTAAAGTTCACCATCCAGGCGACCGGTGCCGACGAGGGTACTGGCATCCAGTATGTCCAAGAGGACGGCTCTTTTGGCGATACTGCTTATGAGTTTACGACTGATGATAAGGGCGAAATCAGCGTCAAGGGCCTCGATGCTGGCACCTATACGGTCAAGGAGACCCATACGCTCGACGGCTATAACACCCTGTCCGATTTCACGTTCACCATTACTGCCACGGGTCTTGATCAGAACGAGGGCGCGAATGCGCTGCAGGTGACCACATCCAAGAATGGCTCTGACCTCGTCGCCACCCCCTCCTTTGATAGCGGCACCGTCACTCTTACCGTCCAGAACAAGAAGGGCTCCGGCCTCCCGCTGACCGGTCTTAACGGCGTGACCTTCACTTGGATCGCTGGTGGCGCGGTGCTGTGCATTGGCGTGGCGCACCTCATCCGCAGCCGTAAGCAGGCTGAGGAGTCCGAGCAGGAGTAACGCTCACTCACCCATCCCTTTGGCAGGTGGGATGTGATGGCCATGAGACTTGCGGACACTTTTCTCGTCTATCCACGTTCTTGCTTTGCCATTCACTTTTCGGGGCAGACTCCGCACTGGAGTTTGCCCCGTTCTTTTTGAACAGCGCAGCCGGGGCGCCGTCGCTCGTATGATCGAGCGTATGATTAGCGAACAAATGTTTGCAAATATTGCGTTTACCAGCTGTAAGTGCGAGTGCTCGCAGTAAAATACCCTTACGACGCATTCCGTGCGCGGGCGGCCGACGACTCGATCGGAGGTCCCCAAATGCTGAAATTCCTTAACGCGCTCGCCGCCCTCGCGGCGGTAGGCTCGTTCGTCATCGCGTTTCTTGACTCGTATGAGGTTCGGTTTAAGGTCCGTAGGCGCACGCGCGGTGCGGACGGTAGAAGGCATTTGCGCTGCAACAAGCGCAAATAAGAATGCCCGGGGTTAGAGGCCCGGGCATTTAACAAAACCAGAAAACTAGGCCGCCCGCGCTTTCGAACACTTACGCGGGATGCGTCGTTTTCTATTGCCATTGTATCCCGAATCGCCCAGCCGATTCGGGATATTTTGAAAACTCAAATGCGGGCCCATACTTGCACTGCGCAATGTTGCCAGGCTGCGTTGCGCAGCGCATGAGCTCGCTAATCGGCTATTATTTGTTCAGACAACTTGAGTTGTAGAGGAGTGACCGGCGATGGTGCAGGGCGCCAAACATATGAAGAGCAGTAACGCCGCGGACAACGGCGGCTCAAGCCCTCAGCCCAAACCTCAACCAAAGCCCAAGCGCCGTCGCAAGCGACTGCCGCGCTGGGCCGACCGGCTCATCACCATCGTCATCATCCTTATTGGCGTGGGCCTTATGACCTGGCCGTGGATCTTGGATCGGCTCGAGGCCTCGGGCGTGTTCAACCAGATCAGCACGGTGTCCAGCACCGTGGATGCGCTCTCCGAAGAGGAGCGCGAGCGCATTCTGCTGCAGGCGCGCTCCTATAATGAGCAACTTTCCGGCGAGGCCACCGAGCTTCCCGCCGACCAGATCGAGCCCTACGCTCAGCAGCTCATCTTTGACCGCGACCCCATGATGAGCTGGGTCGAAATCCCCTCCATCGACGTGAGCATGCCTATCTACCACGGCACGAGCG
>URNJ01000181.1 GCA_900549215.1 uncultured Collinsella sp. | reverse complement strand
GTGGTCTTCGATGGCCAGTACGTGCGTCTGTCCGACGAGCGTGCCGCGCGCGAGCAGAACCGCTACCTCACGCTGCGCGACTTTGCCAACCTGTGCGTCAAGAACATCGCGGGCGGCGACGCGCTCACCTCGCATGCCTCTGCCTGCCTGCCCGTTTCGCCCCCGCCGTTTATGGCCGGCATTGCCGAGGTTGAGGTCGACAAGGCCACCGGCAAGGTGGCTGTGGTGGACTATGCGGCGGCTTTGGACTGTGGCACTGTGATCAACGAGGCGCTCGCGCGCGTCCAGGCCGAGGGCGGCATTGCCCAGGGTATCGGCCACGCGCTCTATGAGATCGTCGAGCACGACGATCGCGGCCGCCTGCGCACCGGCAACTTTATGAGCTACAAGCTGCCCACGCGCCTGGATATCGGCAGCATTCGCGTGGCCTTTGAGCCGAGCTACGAGCCGACGGGTCCGTTTGGCGCCAAGTCGATTGGCGAGGTCGTCATCAACACGCCGCTCGCCGCCGTGGCCTCGGCCGTGGCACACGCCACCGGACATCAGGTACGCTCGCTGCCGATCACGCCCGAGAAGGCCCTGCTGGGGGAGTAGCGGGTCATCGAACAAGTCGTAATTGGCGGGGCGGGGCAACTCGCCCCGCCTTTTGCACTCGTGGTGAGGTCGTGAGCCTGTAAAACGTGTGCGTGCGCTTGTCGCTCGTATCTGCTATCATTCCTAATCTGTGCGCTCATGCGGGCGTGGCGGAATTGGTAGACGCGCCAGATTTAGGTTCTGGTGGGATTCCCGTGAAGGTTCGAGTCCTTTCGCCCGCACCAACGCACCCGCGTCGGCTTATGCCCTCGCGACGCTTGTTGCATAAAGGTACCAGCACCTCAGATAAGCTGGGCAGTATGAGGAGGAACGTGTTGAACATCACCGCTTCTGACGTCAAGGACGCCAAGCTCACCGCTACGGTCACCATCCCGGCCGCCGACGTCGACGCCGCGATCAAGAAGGCCTACAAGGAGACCGCCAAGAAGTACCGCTTCCCGGGCTTCCGTGCCGGTAAGGCTCCCCGTCCGGTCATCGACTCCGCTCTTGGCGCCGAGGCTACCCTCGCTCAGGCCACCAACGACCTGATCGCCGCCAACGAGCCCGCCGTCCTCAACGAGCTGGACATCGTTCCCACCAAGAATGGTGACTACAAGGAGCTCGACCTCGCCAAGGATCACGAGGACTACACCTACACCGTCGAGTTCTCCCTGCGTCCCGCCGCTGAGCTCTCCTCCTTCGACGCCGTCGAGATCGAGATGCCCCCTGCGGAGGTCACCGAGTCCGAGATCAACAACCAGGTCGAGATGCTCCTCAACTACCGTGCCACCTTCGAGGACGTCGAGGGTCGCGCCGTCGAGGCCGAGGACTACGTTACCGTCGACCTCAAGGCCGTCGAGAACGCCGACAACTTTGCCGCCGAGGGCCGCATGCTCATCGCCGGTAGCGACAGCAACCCCAAGGAGTTCAACGAGGCTCTGATCGGCGCTAACGTCGATGACGTCAAGACCGTCACCTGGACCGACGAGGTCGAGGAGGGCGAGGAGGCCGAGACCCACACCGTCGAGGTCACCGTCAAGGGCATCAAGGTCCGCAACACCCCCGAGCTCACCGACGAGCTCGTCAAGTCCGACTTCGGCTTCGACAGCATCGATGCCATGCGCGACGCCATCAAGATCGAGATCGAGCAGGACAAGGCTTCCCGCCTCCCGGCCGAGAAGGAGAACCGTTGCGTCTCCGCTCTCGCCGAGCGCCTGCAGCTCGATGAGATGGATGCCGATTACGAGCAGTCCGTCTTTGAGGAGCTTGGCCAGAACTTCCTGTCCAACCTCGCTGCCCGCGGCATGACCCTGGACACCTGGCTGCCCGCTTCCGGTCTGACCATGGAGCAGTTCATCGGCGACCTGCACAAGCAGGCCAACGACGTTGCCCGTGAGTCCCTGGCTCTGGACGCCCTCGCCCGCGAGCTCAAGATCGAGGTTACCGAGGACGACATCAACGCCGAGTTCGAGAAGGCCGGCGTCAAGGACGTCGAGGCTTCCAAGGCCGAGTTCATCGCCGATGGCCGCATGCCTGCCGTCCGCGAGTCCATCCGTCGCTCCAAGGCCGTCGACCACCTGGTCGAGAACGCCAAGGTGACCGAGGTCGACGAGACCGCCAAGGACGCTGAGTAATTCTCGCCACCTTGCCCGCGAGCGCATGCATGTGCCCGTGATGGGGTAAAGTTATACACCGGTTATCCGGTTGCTTCGTACGGTGCCAGCCAATGCATAGCATGCGGGCACCGTACGTTTATCTAGAACCACTATTGGTCCGTAAGAGAAATGGAGATGCGTATGATCGCTAAGTTCGATTCCGCCCTCGTGCCATACGTTATCGAGCAGACGCCGCGCGGCGAGCGCAGCTACGATATCTATTCGCGCCTGCTCAACGACCGCATCATCTTCTTGGGCGAGGAGATCAACTCCGTCAGCGCCAACCTGGTCGTTGCCCAGCTGCTGCATCTTGAGAGTCAGGATGCCGAGAAGGATATCTCGCTCTACATCAATTCGCCCGGCGGCGAGGTTTACTCCGGCCTGGCGATTCTGGACACCATGAACTTCATCAAGCCGCAGGTCTCCACCATCTGCGTCGGTATGGCCGCGTCCATGGCCGCCGTGCTGCTTTCGGCCGGCGCCAAGGGCAAGCGCTTCTGCCTGCCGCACTCCAAGGTCATGATTCACCAGCCCAGCGGCGGTGCACAGGGCCAGCAGACCGAGATCGAGATCGTGGCCGAGGAGATCAAGAAGACCCGCCGTGAGCTCAACCAGATCCTGTCCGACGCCTCGGGCCAGCCCATCGAGAAGGTTCAGGCCGATACCGAGCGTGACAACTACCTCACGGCTGCCGAGGCCCTCGACTACGGCCTGATCGACCGTATTGTCACCTCGCGCGACCTCGCCGCGAAGGACGCCTAGGATGGCCGGTAACATGCAGGACGGCTTCGACGAGAACGGCAACCCCATCCGCTGCTCCTTCTGCGGAAAAGAGCAGGGTCAGGTTCGCCGCCTGGTGAAGGGCCCGACCAATATCTTTATCTGCGACGAATGCGTTGCCGCCTGCTCCGAGATTCTTGAGGAGTCGCTGGCTTCGGACTTTATGGACGCCGCCCGTAACGGCAAGCTGCCGGGCTTCCTCAACGACCACGGCCAGGCTGCCGGTCAGCCTGCTGTAGATCCTGAGGCCGAGGGCTTTGAGCTCGAGGACGACGCCCGTCAGGTCATTACGCACGTGCCGACGCCGCACGAGATCTATGACGAGCTTTCGGCCTATGTTATGGGCCAGGAGGACGCCAAGCGCGCCATGTCGGTTGCCGTGTACAACCACTATCGCCGCGTGATTGAGGGTGGCGCCGCGCTTTCGGCCTTTGACGATGGCTTGGATTCGCAGCTCGACGATGATATGGACGAGGTGG
>URNJ01000180.1 GCA_900549215.1 uncultured Collinsella sp. | reverse complement strand
CGGCCGGTGCGCCCCTGTCTGACCAATGCGCTGCCCAATCGCGCCGGCGGTCTGACGGTGCTGTGCGATATGGGCGCCAACCCCGATGTCGAGGTCGATGACATGGTGCGTTTTGCTCAGATGGGTAGCGCCTATGCCCGCGTCGTCCTGGGCATCGAGCATCCCCGCGTGGGCCTGCTTGCCAACGGCACCGAGGACGAGAAGGGCTCCAACTTTACCAAGGCCTGCTTCCCGGCCATGAAAGCCGCCGTTCCCGGCTTTGTTGGTAACTGCGAGGGCACCGATCTTACGTCGGGCAATTTTGACGTCGTGGTCGCCGACGGCATGTCGGGCAACATCGCGCTCAAGGCCACCGAGGGCGCTGCCAAGTTTTTGCTGCAGGAACTCAAGGGTGCCTTTATGGCCTCGCTCGGCACCAAGATCGCCGCGCTGCTCATCAAAAAGCAGATGCGCGAGATTAAAGCCAAGCTTTCGGGCGACGCCAAGGGCGGCGCGATTCTTTTGGGCCTGCGCGGCGTGGTCCTGATCGGCCATGGTGCCACCTCGGTCGAGGCTGTTAAAAACGGTACGCTTGCGGCGGCCGAAGCCGTGCGCGCCGGGCTGGTCGAGAATGTCGCCAACTCCATGGACGGCATCGTTTTATAACAGCGGCGTTATGCGTCTCGGGGCGCACGTCGTGGGGTAGAATCGAACCGTGTCTTGGTACCGCCCGGGCGGTACCATTCTTTTGGTATTCATGCACTATGAGAGGAAGCGCTATGGACCGCTCCGAAATCTTCGACAAGATCGCCGAGGTCGCTGCTGACGTTCTAGGCGTCGATGTTGCCGAAATTAGCGAGGAGACCACCTTTGACGACCTCGATGCCAACTCGCTCGAGCGCCTGCAGCTGGTTACGGCTATCGAGGACGAGTTCAACCTCGAGATCGATGACGAGACCCTGCTCTCGCTCAACTCTGTCGCCGACGCCGTCGACGCTATCGAAGCTGCCAAGGAGGCCTAAGTCTTGGCTTTATCCGACCGACTTACGCGCGCCCAGGAAATCCTGGGCCACGAGTTCAACAATAAGGTGCTGCTGCGCGCGGCGCTTACGCATCCCTCGGCAGTCGAGGGCCAGCCGGTTTCTGCCAGCTATGAGCGCCTTGAGTTCTTGGGCGATTCCATTTTGGGCGCTGTGGTCGCACGCTCCCTGTTTGAGTCCTATCCGGAGTTTGACGAGGGCAAGCTCACGCGCTTGAAGGTGTCGCTTGTCTCGGGCGCTACGCTGTCCGAGGTTTCTCACGAGCTGGGCATCGACGACATCATCATCTTTGGTGCCTCCGAGACCGGTACCGGTGCGCGCGGCCTGCATTCGGCCCTCGAGAACGTCTATGAGTCGCTCGTGGGCGCGCTGTACCTGGATGCCGGCTGGGACGTTGCGGCGGAGTTCATTCACCGTACGCTTAAGCCGCATTTGGCTTCCGAGCGTGCCGAGCATCCTGCGAACCCCAAGTCGTTTTTGCAGGAGTGCGTGCAAGCAGACGGCCACGAGCCTCCCGCGTATAAGCTGGTCGGCTCCGAGGGTCCCGCGCATGCGCCCACCTTTACCGCCGTGGTGCTCATCGACGGTATTCGCCAGGGTCGCGGCTCCGGCTCCTCAAAGAAGGAAGCCGAGGGAGCTGCCGCGCTCGAAGCGCTCGACCGCATGGGTTACACCACCAACGGCGTGATTCTGAACAAGAAGCACGTGTAAGCGAGGAACCGTGTATCTCAAGTCCCTCACGCTCAAAGGGTTCAAGTCGTTTGCCGACCGCGCCCATATGACGTTTGAGCCGGGCCTGACCGTCATCGTCGGCCCCAACGGCTCGGGAAAATCGAACATCTCTGACTCTATTCTGTGGGTCCTGGGCGAGCAGAGCGCCAAGCAGCTGCGCGGCCAGGCCATGGAGGATGTCATCTTCTCGGGCTCGTCGGCGCGCAAGCCGGTGGGTGTCGCCGAGGTCACGCTGGTGCTCGATAACTCGGACCATATGTTGCCCGTCGACTTTGACGAGGTCGCCATCACCCGTCGTATGTATCGCTCGGGCGAAAGCGAGTACCTCATCAACTCGAGTCCGTGCCGCCTGATGGACATTCAGGACATCCTGCACGATTCGGGCCTGGGCAAGGATACGCATTCCATCATCAGCCAGGGCAAGCTCGACGCCATTTTGCAGAGCCGCCCCGAGGAGCGTCGCGCCCTCATCGAGGAGGCCGCCGGCATTTCCAAGCACAAGCGCCGCAAGGAGCGTGCGCTCAAAAAGATTAAGTCGATGGACGAGCACCTGACGCGTGCCCGCGACATCAATAAGGAAATCGCCCGTCAGCTGCGACCGCTGGAGCGTCAGGTCGATCGCGCGCGCAAGTACAAAGAGCTGTCCTCGCGCGCGAACGAGCTTACGCAGATGCTGGCTGTCGATGAGCTGCGTTCGCTGCAGTCGCAGTGGAACGACCTGGAGAGCCGCTCCAAAGAGGGCGCGGCCGAGCTTGAGCTTGCGCAGTACCGCTTGGGCGAAAAGGAGCGCGAGCTCGAGAAGCTCCAGGTTATGCTCGAGGAAAAGGGCCTGTTTGTGGGCGATCTAGGCGAGCAGCGCCGCCATATGCAAGATGTGGTCGGCCGCATTAACTCCGACATGCGCCTGCTCGAGGAAAAGGGCCACAACATGGTGTCGCGCCTGTCTGACATGCGCGGACAGATTTCGAGCTCCGAGCATCAGCGACGTCGCGTGGTCGAGGAGCTCGAGGACGCGCGCGCCCAGCTTGAGGAAGTGACCGGCGCGCACATGCAGGCCCAGGACGACGTTGACGCCGCCGGTCCTGCCGCCGCCGAGCTCCACGAGCGTCGCGTGGCGCTCGACAATCAGATTTCGCAGCTCACGCGCGAGCAACGCGATGTGCAGCGCGTGGCCGATAATGCCGCGCTCGAGCTCGCCAAGGTGAAGGATTCCTTGAGCAATGCCGAGGTCGAGGACAACATGTATGCCTCGCGCCTGGAGCAGATTGACGAGCAGCTCGAGGAGGTCACGGCTTCGCTCGAGAGCCGTCGCGACCGCGCCGAGGAGCTTGAGGGCGCTCTTGAGGAAGCGCGCCAGGCTCAGGTCGATGCGCGTGAGGCCACCGAGGCGGCACGCGCGGCCCTGAAGGACCTGCGTGCCCGCGAGAGCGAGGCGCGCAACAAGTTATCCGAGGTGCGCTCGGAGCTTGCCAGCCAAAAGAAACTCGATGCCCGCATGGCCGACAGCTCGCCGCTGGTGAGCCGTCTGGTGGGTGCGCTCGGCGATGATGTCTCGGGTCGTCTGGGCGACGTGCTCGAGGCCCCGCGCGAGCTTGAGGGCTTGGTTGAGCAATTGCTCGCCGGCGATATCGATGCACTGCTGTTCGACGATACGTCTGCGCTTGAGCGTGCCGGTCGTGCCGCTCTGGACCAGAAGAAGGCCTCGGGTGAGGCGCTGCTGATGGCACGCGGCGTGAGCGGCTCTGCTGCCGCCGAGGGC
>URNJ01000179.1 GCA_900549215.1 uncultured Collinsella sp. | reverse complement strand
TTCCGACATGTCCGAGGACGTTCTGAGAGATAGGCCTTTTTCCGTTTCCGGACGGCCCGGTGGGATCAGAGTACCCTTGCTGTTACTCTGCCTTGCCCACAGAGTTGAGGTTGGTCATGCGGATCTTAACCAGCTCGGTGATCTCACGCATACCCTCCTTGGCCGGCTTCTTGGGGTCGAAGCAGGCGGGGTTCTCGGCCATGTAGGCCATGAAGCCCTTGGTGTAGGCCTGACGCAGCTCGGTGGCGTAGTTAACCTTGCAGATGCCGTTCTTCACAGCCTCGGCGACCTGCTCATCGGGCACACCAGAGGTACCGTGCAGGACCAGCGGCACGTCGACGGCGTCGCGGATGGCCTTAACCACGGACTGCTCGATGTGCGGATCGCTCGTGTACACGCCGTGGCTGGTGCCAACGCCAATGGCCAGCGAGGTGCAGCCGGTGCGCTCGACGAACTCCTTGGCCTCGGCAGGATCGGTGTAGGGGCTCTCGCCCTCAACTGCGGGACCGTCGTCCTCCTTGCCGCCAACCTTGCCGAGCTCAGCCTCGACGGGCACGCCCATGGCGCGGCCAGCATCGGCGACGGACTTGGTCAGAGCGATGTTGTCCTCGAAGGACTCGTGCGAGCCGTCGATCATGACAGAGGTGTAGCCGGTGCGGAAAGCCTGCATGCAGCGGTCATAGCCGTCGCCGTGATCGAGGTGCAGAGCAACAGGCACGGAAGCGCGCTCGGCGGCAGCTTTGACCATGCCGTAGAAGTAATCCAGACCAGCGGTCTTGATGGTGCCCGGGGTGGTCTGCATGATGACGGGGGACTTGGTCTCCTCGGCAGCGGCCAGAACAGCCATAACAAACTCGAGGTTCTCGACGTTGAACGCACCGACGGCGTAGTGGCCGGCCTGAGCGTCCTTGAGCATCTTTTCGGTGGTAACAAGTGCCATGAGCGTTTGCTCCTCTCCCTCGCCCGCATCTGGACATCGGGCGTACGTGTCCGCAAGGCGTTTTACCTTGCGTTTTACTGCGCTCATTGTATGAAATTCAGCGGCTTTGCATGTGCGAGATATTGAGCCCGTGCAGGTCAAAACGCTCATTTTTGAAAAGTAAACGGAAGGAATTGGAGCCGAGCGGGCGTGTTCGATATTGAGTTTTGAGCCTTGATCGTCTTTCTTTTATAGAAAAGATAAGTAATCGAAAGGCGTTTTCTTACTTAAAAAGAAAATGAACGAAAATAGACTCAACACAATTCCTGCAAATTTCAGACGACGATGGAGCGGATATGGCCCATGTAACAACCCGAGCTTTCGCCGATGAGCGTCGTGCCGCCATCATGGAAATGCTCGAGCATAATGCCTCGGTGCAGGTAGCAGAAATCGCCCAGACCTTTGGCGTGTCCTCCGTCACCGCCCGCGCCGACCTGGACGCGCTCGCCGAAGCAGGCAAGCTGCGCCGCACACATGGTGGTGCCGTATCGCTCCATAAACGCCTGACCGTCTCCACGCAGGATCGCCGCATCAATGTCAATGTCGCCGCCAAGCAGGCCATCGCGCAAAACGCCATCGAGCTCGTCAATGACGGCGACACGCTGCTCGTCGACTCGGGCACCACGGCGCTCGAGTTCGTTCGGCTCCTCGATCAGCGCAACGGCATCACCGTTATCACGGCCGACATTACCATCGCCGATTACATCGACGAGAGCATGCCCTCGGTCGATGTCGTCATGCTGGGCGGAGCGCTGCGCAAAGGTCATCGTTATCTGTACGGACCGCTCACTATGCAGGCGCTTCAAACGGTTCACGCCGACCTTGCCATCGTGTGCCCCGGCGCTTTTGTCCCCCGTTGCGGCTTTACGACCGACTTTCCCCAGATGGCTGAGACCAAAACGGCTATGATCGCCGCAGCCCATCAAAGCGTCGCCCTCATGGACGCCAGTAAGGTCAACGGACGCGGCATGTACCGTTTTGCCGAGCTTGCCGGCGTTGACACCATCGTGATGGACCGAGACCCCGAAAGCGCCGTCGCCACCTCAATCGCCAAGACCGCCGACGGCGCACGTCCAGCCCTCATCATCGCCGTCAACTAAATAAAAACCACCACAAAGGTGCCTGTCCCCTTTGTGGTGGTTGTGATGGTTGAGCGTCAAAAGCGAACGTGTCGCTACTTGGACAGCTCGTCGGCGAGGGCCTCGATCTGAGCGCGCGAGGCGTCGTTGAGCGAGCCCAGCACGGTCACCTTGTTCTGCGCCAGGGTGATGTCCTTCATGCCCTCGAGCTCCTTGGTCATAACCTTGGCAGCAGCGGGCGCCCAAGAGCCGGCCTCGACGAGCGCCACGGTGCGGTTCTGGTAGGCATGCTCGGCGAGCGTATGGATAAAGGTGCTCATGAACGGGAAGATCTCGCCCTGATAGGTGATGGAAGCGAGCACCAGGCGGTCGTAGCGGAACGCATCCTCAACGGCCTCGGCCATGTCGTCGCGAGCCAGGTCAAAGACGGAAACCTTCTGGCCGCGAGCCTCAAGCGCAGATGCGAGTTCCTCGACGGCAGCCTTCAGATGGCCATACACGCTCGCATAGGCAATCGTGATGCCCTCGTCCTCGGGCTGATAGCTCGACCAGGTGTTATAGGTGTCGAGGTAGTAGCCCAGGTTCTCGGTCAGCACGGGGCCGTGGAGCGGACAGATGATCTGGATGTCCAGGTCGGCGGCCTTCCTGAGCACGGCCTGCACGAACTTGCCGAACTTACCGACGATGCCAAAGTAGTAGCGGCGTGCTTCGCAAGCCCAGCCCTCGGGATCCTCGATGTCGTTAGCACCGAACTTGCCAAAGCCGTCGGCGCTAAAGAGCACCTTGTCGGTGGCCTCGTAAGAGAACAGCACCTCGGGCCAGTGAACGTTGGGGGCGCCGATAAAGGTCAGGCTGTGGCCGCCCAGATCGAGCACATCGCCCTCTTTGACGACCATCTTGCGCTCGGGGAAGTCGGTGCCAAAGTAGTTGACCATCATGCGAAAGGCGCCCATGCTTGCTACGATCTGCGCCTGGGGATAGCGCTCCATAAAGGCGGCAATGCCGGCGGAGTGATCGGGCTCCATGTGATGGACAACCAGGTAGTCGGGCGTACGGCCGTCGAGCGCGGCCTCGAGGTTGCCGAGCCACTCGTCGACAAAGCCAGCGTCAACCGAATCGGCGACAGCGATTTTATCGCCCAAGATAACGTAGCTGTTGTATGCCATACCGTTCTCGGACACGTCGTACTGGCCCTCGAACAGGTCGATGTCGTGATCGTCGACGCCAATGTAGCGGATATCCTTGGTGATCTCCATCAGGCAAAGCCTCCTAGATAGACAAAAGAGCCCGTCTATCATAACACTCGCCTTCATAGCCACGGCTATCTGTCAGCATCCTTACCGATTGTTTTTGAGGCGGAATATACCGCCGTTTACCTGCACAAACTATGCGTGCGGCTCTGCCGTGCTATGTCGAATGATGAGCTGGCCGGGAATACGAATGGCAACGGTTTTG
>URNJ01000178.1 GCA_900549215.1 uncultured Collinsella sp. | reverse complement strand
GTGAGCGTGTCCGCCGGATCGCGCTTGGTGGTAATCTCGACCTGGCCGCGACTCATGCGCTCAAGCTTGCGCAGGCACGGATAGTGGTCATACCCCTTGAGAGCGCAAAATGACAGGCCACCGTCCAGTTGCTCGGCAAGTTTTGGCAGCTCATGGTACATGAGCTGGTCGGCAAGATTGTTCGATTTGGTCGCAATACCAACCGTGATGTTGTTACGGCGTGCCGCCTCGGCAAAAGGCACCAGATAGGCCATCGATTTGCCGACGCCTGTGCCCGCCTCAATTACACGATGAGTGCCCGTGACCAGCGCATCGCGGACCTCGAGCGCCATCGCGATCTGCTCATCACGCGGCTCGTAGGTGGGATACATGCGATTGACCAGGCCACCTGGCGCATAGTCCGCCTCAATCTCCTCACGACTCGGCATCTTGAGGACCGGCAGTTCGTCGGCGTCCACCCGATCGTCGGCGCGATCGGCCTTGAGAACGTCAGCACGAGCGGCGCTGAGAGAGAAGATAGAACCAGGGTTCTGCCCTGCCAAGAATGAGAAGATAGGACGATAGGACCAAGGCACGTCCGGATGCATGTCGGCTAGGCGCGCCATGAGGCCCTGAGGCAAGTCGGTGAGCGCCACGAGCAACACGCGCCATACGCCACACAGGGCGTCGACGTCGGCATTGGCACGGTGTGATACCGAGTCACAGCCAAACAGATCGGCCATAAAAGACAGCTTGTGCGAGGCCAGGCGCGGAAGCGCGATGCGCGACAGCGCCAGCGAATCGATCCAGATATCGCTCACGTTGACGCCGCCTTTGACCGACTCGATAAACGAGCGGTCGAACGTGGCGTTATGTGCGATCACCGGGCAACCACCGACAAAATCGGCGAGAGCGGCGACGGCCTCGACGGCCGACGGGGCATCTGCCACATCGGCGTTTGTAATGCTCGTGAGCTCGGTAATCTCGGCGGGAATCAGCTGCTTGGGATGCACGAAGGTATCGAAGCGGTCGACGATCTCGCGACCCGAAAGACGGGCCGCCGAGATCTCGATCAGCTCGTTGTCCTGCACCGAAAGACCTGTGGTCTCGGTATCGAGGACTATCACATCTTCCTCGATAAGGCCGAAGGACTGTGTTTTGGCGCGCTCGGCAAGCGTGGCATAGGAGTCGATGACAAACTGCGGCGTTCCTGACGAAACCGCGTCCTCGATTAGCATGCAATGCCCGCTCGACGAAGGCCCATACGGATCAGGCTGTCACAGACCTGCGGGAACGTCATGTCGTCGGTGTGGCGAATCTCATCCGGATACAGCGACGTATCGGTCATGCCGGGAATGGTATTGGTCTCGAGGATGACGGGGCCGTCCTCGCTCACGATAAAATCGCTGCGCGAGATGCCCAGGCAACCGAGGGCCTTGTGAGCAGCACAGGCAAGCTCCTGAGCGCGAGCGTAATTCTCGGGTGAAATCTGCGCCGGAATACGATGGATGTCCGTAGGGTCGACATACTTCACGTCCAAATCGTAGAACTCGCAGTCCTCAGGCTTGCGAATCTCGACAATCGGCAGGGCGCGCACGTCGTCCTCGCCGTACACGCCGACGGTGATCTCGGTACCCTCGATGCACTTCTCGACCAGCACTTTGTCGCCGTACTCAAACGCCTTGGCAATTGCCGCGGGCAGCTCGGAGGGCTCATGGACCAGGGAAATGCCATAGCTGGAACCGTTGACGGCCGGCTTCACAAAGCTGCGCTCGCCACAAACCTCGACGATATGATCGATATCGACTTCATCGCCCACCTCGAGCGCAAGGCCGGGGGCAATGGGAATGCCCGCCTTGGCGTACAGGAGCTTAGAGACCTCTTTGTCGGCACCGCAGGCGCTAGCAAGCACGCCCGAGGCCGTGTAGGGGATACCCAGGGTCTCCATGGCGCCCTGCATGGCACCATCCTCGCCGCCGGCACCGTGCATGGCGATAAACGCCACGTCAAAGCCGCCGGTCGCCATGGTTACCATAAAGTCATCAGCGGCCGTATCAAGCAGCTCCACCGAGGCGTAGCCGGCTTCCTTCAGTGCCACTACAACGTTCTTTCCCGAATTGAGCGAGATCTCGCGCTCAGCGGAATGACCGCCCGCCAAGACCGCTACGTGCATGTTCTCTAGGCTTTTACCCGGCATGGGCAGACTCCTCCTCTATAATTTCTGCAGCTGATACCATATTGTAGCGATACCCTCTACGTTTCCCCAAAATCGAAAGGCTTCCATGAATCCCAGGACTAAATCTCAGGACATTCGCGACTTGAGCCAAAACGATATTCGCGAGCTTGTGGCCGAACTTGGCCAGCCCGCCTTCCGCGCGAAGCAGCTCATCGAATGGGTCTTCGAGAAGAACGTTTGTTCGTTCGACGACATGACCAACCTTCCCAAGGCTTTCCGCGAGCAGCTTAAAGAGGCTTTTGCCTTTGACACGCCGACTGAACTCACCAAGCAGGTTTCCAAAGATGGCTCTCGCAAGTATCTGCTCGAGTACCACGACGGCGTTTCCGTCGAGACTGTCGGCATGCCCCGTCGTAACAAGCTTTCCGTCTGCGTTTCCACCCAGGCAGGCTGCGGCATGGGCTGTGCCTTTTGCGCTACCGGTCTCAACGGCCTCAAGCGCTCTCTGACCGCTCAAGAGATCGTCGACCAGGTACTTCATGTATCCAACGACTTTGGCGAGCGCGCCACGAGCGTCGTCTTCATGGGCCAGGGCGAGCCGTTCGCCAACTACGACGAGGTTCTCAAGGCGCTGCGAATCCTCAACGACCCCGATGGCATCGGTATCGGCGCTCGTCACCTCACCGTCTCTACCAGCGGCGTTATTCCCGGTATTCGTAAATTTGCCGACATCCCCGAGCAGTTCACGCTTGCCGTTTCCCTGCATTCCGCCATCCAGTCGACGCGCAATAAGCTCATGCCCGGTGTTAAGAAGTACACGCTGCTTCGCCTTCACGAGGCGCTTCAGCTCTACACCGAGAAGACTGGCCGCCGCCCGACCTACGAGTATGCCATGATCGAAGGCGTCAACGATACGAATCCCGAGATGCAGGCGCTCTGCGACTTCTGCGAGGGAACGCTGTGCCACGTTAACCTCATTCAGCTTAACGACATCGAGGGCAGCCCGCTCAAGCCGTCGCCGATTCATAAGGTTGAGGATCTTCAGCGTCGTCTTGAGTCCCGTGGCATCGAGACCACGATTCGTAACTCCCGTGGTAACGATATTGACGCCGCTTGCGGACAGCTGAAGCAGCGCTTCAAAGTTCAGAAGAACGCATAGGGGAGTCGCACCCCAAAACGTTTCATGTGAAACATCGAACGACCCCGGTTGCAGAATATGCAACCGGGGTCGTTTCATTTATTGACCTTAATTTTGAATCAGCTGTTACCTGTCCCATGTTTTACGGCCAAAATAAGGGGTCCTTGTCTCATGGGCTTATAGGACAAAATGTGTGTCCCGATAGAACACCCGTTTCCATCCATTAATC
>URNJ01000177.1 GCA_900549215.1 uncultured Collinsella sp. | reverse complement strand
CAGCCGTTTCCTCGACCAGCCCCGCGGCAACGGCGTCATCAACGCCGCCCTGCTTCTTGAGCTCCTCGGTCATGCTACTCACCTCCCTTCATCTGCGATTCCGCGATGGCGCGGTACACCTCGCAGGTTTCCATAAGCTCGCCATGCGTGCCCAAGCCCACAACCTCGCCATCCTTGAGCACGACAATCTGGTCGGCGTGCAGAATCGTCGAGATGCGCTGCGCGATGATGAGCACCGCGGCGTCACGCGTCTCGTCTTGCAACGCATGACGCAGGGCGGCATCGGTCTTAAAGTCCAGGGCCGAAAAACTGTCATCGAAGATATATAGATCGGCATGCTTCATGAGCGCACGGGCGATTGCCAAACGCTGGCGCTGGCCGCCCGAAAAGTTCGTACCGCCCTGCGCCACCGGGGTATCGAGCCCCTGCGGTTGGTCGAGTACAAAGGTGCTCTGGGCAACCTCAAGCGCGTGAAGCATGTCGCCCTCGGTCGCGCCTTCGTTACCAAAGCGAAGGTTGCTCGCCACCGTGCCCGAGAACAGCCACGCCTTCTGCGGCACATAGGCAATGCGCCCGCGGATTTCGTCTTGCGTAAGCTCGCGCAGGTCCACACCATTCAGGCGAATGGAGCCCTTGGTGGCATCGTGGAAGCGCAGCAAAAGCTTTGCCACCGTCGATTTGCCCGAGCCTGTCGAGCCAACGATCGCAGTCGTCTGACCGCGACGGCAGGCAAAGCTCAGGTCGCACAGGGTGTCCTCGTCGGCATCGTCAAAGCGAAACGACATGTGGTCGAACACGGCCACCGCATCGGCTTCGTCTTGGGGCTCGCGCGCCCCGTCATCCAGCGTGCGCTCGCCATCGACGATGCTCGGCTCAATCTCCAACACCTGCTGCGCACGGCTTAGGCATGCCGCGGCGCGTGGCAGCGTCAGCACCACCATCTGCGCCATCATCACAAAGAACAGAATCAAGATTGCGTACTCGAGCACCGCAGAGATGCTCGCGATCTGCATCGCATGGGCGCCCACGCGGTTGCCGCCAACCCACAGCACCGCCACCTCGGCGATGTTCATCAAAAAGAAGCTGGAGCTGTCGAGGCCCACAAACAGGTGGTTGACCTTGATGGCGTTGGCCGCGTAATCGCTAAACACCTCGTCCAGACGCCGTTCCTCGTGGCGCTCCTTGTTAAACGCACGGATGACGCGCACGCCCACAATATTCTCGCGCAGCACCACGTTCATGCGGTCGATAAAGCCCTGTAGGCGCATAAAAATCGGCGCCGCGTTGGCAACCGTAAAGACCGCCGCCACCAGCACAATCGCAACGACTACGCCCAGAAGCGTGCCCATGGCAGGATCGATAAACCAGGCGAAGATGATGCCCGCCACAGCCAAAAACGGCACGGGCAGCACCAGCTGAATCGTCTGCAGAATCGCCTGCTGAATCACGTTGATGTCGTTGAGCGAGCGCGTGATCATCGATCCGGTGCCAAAGCGCTCAAAATCGCTGGCCGCGAGCTCGAGCGATTTGTCGTACACGGCATTGCGGATATCGCAAGCCACGTTGGCGGCCAGGCGCGCCGAAAGATAGCAGCCCAGCACCGTGCCGCCGCTAGCCATGCTGGTCGCGATAAACATGTATAGGCCGTTGCGTAAAATGTAGTCGACATCGCCCGTGGTAATACCGGTGTTGACCATGTTCGCCAACATCGTGGGAACCAACAGCGTACCAACGTTATCCACCAGCAGCACCAGCAGCGTCACTGCGACAAGCCCTCGATATGGCTTTAGAAACCTCATTAACAGTCGCACGACTCCCCCTCACCTTGATTCTCGGCTTGGCTCTCGGCAGCGATATGCTGCTTAAAGGCATCGCACTCATCGCCGAGCACCTGAGAGAATTTGCCGATCAAGCGCATAATCTCGCGCTGCTCACATGGCTCAAGCGCGCCAAAGGCTCGCTGTTCGGCCTTGAGTGCCGGCAGCGCATAACGCTCGGCAAATCGCCTGCCCTCTCCGGTCAGGCTCACAACCTTGTTCTTACGACTGCCTTCGGCAAACTCCAACGTTGCGAAGCCCCGCGCCGTCAAGGTTTTAATTGCCGAGTTGATGGTCTGCTTGCTGTAGAACCATTCGCTTGTCAGACGGCTTACGGCAATACTGCCGCCCGCCGTGCTGGTGTCGACGAGCATCCAATAGGCGCAGTCCGAAAGGCCGCAGGCGCGCGAGAACTCCGAATAGATATGGTCGAGTCCATTGAGCAACCGATCGAAGTCGACCAGCGTAACCGCACTATTCATCTATCCCACCATTCGATTGTCCGATTTTTGACCAATTATATGTCTCTAGATTAGTCCGAGTTTTGACTATCGTCAACAGGCTCTCCGCAAATGCGCGCACTTTTATGGCCTATCGGCAGAAAAAGACCGCCGGCGCGGGGGCAGCGCCAGCGGTCACGTGAAAATCGGGTTTTATTGCCTGTTAAGCGGCGACGGCCTCATAGACCGTAGCGCCCGAGAAGCTGTCATGCAGGCTCTTGCCGGCAATCCACGGCAGCTCGACGACCTCGCAGACCGTGTTGACCAACTCAGAGCAGTCAGTAAAGTGGCCCTTGTCGTTGAGGGCCTCGCAATCCTGAACACGCCAATAGCCATCGGTGTGCGTGATGTAGTACTCGTGATCGTTGATCGACACGAAAGCGCGCGTCTTGGAACGCAGCAGCTTCAGAAATCCTTCGAAATCGGTCTCGACGACATCTCCAGCCTGGAACATGATGTTACCTCCTGGCCCGGCGCCACCACGGCGCATTGATAAACGTTGGTACTCCTTTAGTAAAACCTTTATCAAAGGTTATGCGTTCGTCATTTAGGCAAGTGGTAAAAAACCGCAGGGTAGACGGGATAAAACGTTTAACCATCCCATTTGTTTGTCACATTCTGAAGGTACTTTTATGCAAACCTACTTTCCCAATTGGAATCTATCCTTTTGGCCGGGCAATTGACCGTCTATCGTTTAAGCCCGACGGGTATGAACGGGGCATCTGCAACGCCACCGCAAGGAGACACCATGGAGACTATCGAAGCACTCATTCACCGCCGCAGCTGCCGCAACTACAGCGATCGTCCCGTCGAGGCTGAAAAGCTTGCACGTATTATCGAAGCCGGCCAATATGCACCGAGCGGCATGGGCCGCCAGCCGGTGACGTTTGTCGCCGTCACCGACCCCGCGACCGTCGAGCGTCTCTCACAGCTCAACGCCCAGGTCATGGACAGCAACAGCGACCCCTTCTATGGCGCCAAGACCGTTGTGGTGGTGCTGGTTGACCGCAGCGTGCCCACACATCTGGAAGACGGCTCGCTCGCCATGGGCAACTTGCTCAACGCCGCCTATGCACTGGGTGTCGATTCGTGCTGGATTCACCGCGCGCATGAGGTCTTTGACTCGCCCGAGGGCCTGGAGCTGCTGGCCAGCTGGGACCTGCCCGCCGACGGAAGCCTGCGCGGTGTGGGCAACTGCATTCTGGGCTA
>URNJ01000176.1 GCA_900549215.1 uncultured Collinsella sp. | reverse complement strand
GACCCGACTCCAGGGCGGCAACCAAGTCGTCGGCGACCACAAGGTCGCCGCGGCCGCCGTTGGCAAAGAAGGCGCCCGGTTTCATCGCGGCGAAGAACTCGGCGTTCGCCAGGCCGCGGGTCTCGGGTGTGCTGGGCATAAAGGATGCGACGATGTCAGCCTCGGCCAGGCGCTCGGACAGGGCGTCCATGCTGTCCATGTCCTCAAATACAATGGGGTAGACGAGCGGATGACGCTTGATGCCGCGGACGTGCGCGCCCATGCTGCGGCAGAGCGTGGCAAAGTGGCCGCCAATGTCGCCCGCGCCCAACACCAGCACATTGGCATTTTTGAGCGAGGTGACCGGGCCTAAGTCCTCCCAGCGATGCTCGCGTTGCAGGTCCTGGTAGCCGGGCAGGCGCTTCATCATAGACAGCACCATGGCAAACATGTGCTCGCTCACGGCCTGGCCGTAGGCGCCCACCGAGCAGGAAAGCTTAGCGTCGGCCGGCACGGTGCCGGCGGCAAGGTAGTCGTCATAGCCGGCGGTCTGCAATTGCAGCAGCTGGAGATGCTCGCATGCCGTGAGCATGTCAGGGTCGATGTTGCCCAAGATCACGTCGGCATCGGCGACCTGCTCGCGCGTGATGGCGTCGGCGCTCGTGTAGATAAAGTCCTCGCCCGGAGCGCTCGACTCAAGAATTGCGCGATGGCGGTCGTTGACGGGCAGCAAAACCAGGATGTTCACAAGCAGTCCTCTCCGCTCGACCTGCCAAAAAAGGACAGGTTTATTTTGGCAGGTTTTATCAGGCAAAACGTTCAAACAAAACGCCGGGATTCGCGATGGTTAACATATCCATCGCGAAGCCCGGCGCATCTACAGCTACCAGCTCAGCAGCTCGTAACCGTCCTCGGTCACCACGAGCTGCACCTCGTACTGGGCCGAATCGCTACCGTCCTTGGTGCGCACGCACCAACCGTCACCCTTGCTAATCTTGATGTCGGGCGCTCCGGCATTGACCATGGGCTCAATGGTAAAGACCATGCCCGGAGCCATGATGGTGTCCACATCGGGTGCCTCGGTGGTAAAGCCCACAAACGGGTCCTCGTGGAACTCCTTACCGATGCCATGTCCGCCGTACTCGCGCACCACGCTAAAGCCGGCGTTCTCGACGGTCTTTTGCACGGCCTCGGCCATCACGGACAGCGGCAGCCATGGTTTGACGGCAGCCAGACCCGCCTCCACGCTGGCGCGGGTGACGTCGACCAGGCGCTGACGCTCGACCGAGACCTCGCCGATGCAGAACATGCGGCTCGAGTCGCTAAAGTAGCCGTCCAAAATCGTGGAGCAGTCCACGTTGATAATATCGCCCTCGTGCAGCACATCTGTATCACAGGGGATGCCGTGACAGACCACGTCATTGATCGAGGTGCACACGCTCTTGGGGTAGCCCTCGTAGTTGAGGTCGGCCGGCGTGCCACCGTGCTCGACGGTGTAGTCGTAGATCATCTGGTCGATCTGGTTGGTGGTCATGCCCGCGGCGATGTGTTCGCCTACGTAATCGAGCACGCCCACGTTGATAGCGGCCGAGCGCTTGATGCCTTCGATATCGGCGGGCGTCTTGTAGAGCGTGCGGGGCAAGACCTCCCAGCCCTCTTCCCACAGGCGCTCAAGGCGCTCATCGAAGGCGCTATGGCATTTCTTATATTTTTTGCCGCTTCCGCACCAGCAAGCGTCGTTGCGGCCAGGTACGGGTCCTTTGTCATACATGGCTAACTTCCTTTCATCCGCAGCTAGTATAGCCCACTCACAGGGCAGCTGCGCGCTAGTAGCTCACCTGGCAGGGGATGCCGAGGGCGCGCACGCGCGCGGCAATGGCGTCGAGCACCTCGGGTGCTGCCTTGGCAAGGCCGGCGACCGGTGTCTCGCGCGCCACCGTGTAGATGGTCGCTTCTTGTGGGCGAATGCGCTCAAGCGCCGCGAGCCAGGGGGCAACGTACTCCTCGCCGGTGTTGTCGATGGGCTTGCCCAGATACTCACCGGTCAAAAAGATCGTCTGGATAATAACGTGACCGTCAAAGCTTGCGAACGTCTCGATCTGGTGCTCGACGTCGTAGGGGCCAACGGGCTGGTCGAGCAGCTGGATAAATGCCGGGTCGACGGTATCGAGCTTAAGAATGTTGTCATCGACCGTCATGAGCGCGTCGTGCACCTCGGGGCGGTCGGCGCGCGTGCCGTTGGAGAGCACGGCGATCTTGGAGTTTGGGGCAAGCTCGTCGCGCAGCGCGACGGCGCCGGCGATGGTCTGCGGAAACTCCGGTGCGGCGGTGGGCTCGCCGTTGCCTGCGAAGGTGATCACATCGGGGAGCTCGCCCTCGGCTGCCATCTCGCGCAGCTTTGCCTCGAGCGCGTCGAGTACCACGGCAGCTGTGTTATACGGCTCGTGGCAGGGGCGCTCGGCGTTGAGGCCGTTTTCGCAGTAAATGCAGTCGAACGTGCAGATTTTGCCGCTGGCCGGCATCATGTTGACGCCGAGCGAGAGACCAAGGCGACGGCTGCGAACGGGCCCAAAGATGGGGCTGGCATTCAAAAACGTAGACATAGGCATATGCTCCTCAAGACAATTGTGCCTAAGCATAGCATCGGCTCCAAAGCAAGGTGCGGGCTCTTGCTTTACAAGTTTCGTTTTTTCACGTCGCTCATTATGCTGTGTCATGAAAAGCCTCGGGTCGGGTACAGTTAATCTGTTAACAAGGCGTAAGGCAATGCGGGTCCATCCAACCGCACTGACGTGCAACTGGATGAGCATTGATGATGGGGGCGCAACATGGATTTTACGGTCGAGAATGCGGGCACCACGATTGCCTGTCGCGAATATGCCGGCTCGGATGTGTCGCCTGATACTCCTGCCTTGGTGTGCGTGCACGGCGCTTGTGTCGACGGCACATTTTTTGACGGTATCGCTTGTGAGCTCAGTCGCAACTACCGCGTAATTGCCTACGACCGCCGCGGCTGCGGTGACAGCAGCGATGCGGCAGACGACAGCTATGATCTTGCCGCTCAGGCCGCCGACCTGCAAGCCGTGATCGAACACGTTGGCGCTCCGACAAATGTGCTTGCGCACAGCGCCGGTACGTTGGTGGCGCTGGAGCTTCTTCGCACCGAACCCCATCTCGTTGCCCGTGCGATTCTGCATGAGCCGGCTGTGTCGGCCGAAGGCGTCGGCATGGGCGCAGCTCCGGTTTTGCTCGATATGATTGCGGCTGGAAAGGTTTCAAGGGCGCTCCGGCTTTTCTTGGGAGCCCTCGGCGACTTGGACCCCGAGGCTCCCGGGACGACCGAAGCGGAAGTCAAACATGCCCTGCGCAATGGTCGTTGCTTTATGGCGAACGAATATGGAACAAATATGACTTACGTTCCCAATTGGGATAGTGTCTGCGCATCGAAGTCCGTTGCTGCTGTGCTTCTCGGCGAGCTTTCGCTCGGTACGCCCCGCGAGGCTGGTACGCGAGCGGCTGGCGGAATTTCTCGTTTCCCCCCTTGTGGTGCATATCA
>URNJ01000175.1 GCA_900549215.1 uncultured Collinsella sp. | reverse complement strand
AGCGAAGGGAGTCATAAAAAGGGCCGGTTGCAGCCGGCCCTAGACGATAATACCTGCGTTGCCCGCGCTTCCGAAGTGTGACTAGCTGAAGAGCGGGTTCCGCGGCACAATCTGATTTTACCCAGTGAGGAGGCTCTTTTGCAGCCGCTCCACTGTTTATTTACATCTGGCACCCTCAAACAATCAGACGGAAGCCCGCACTCCTGGGAGCTGCCCCGCACCCCCGGCCATCACCTTACGGCAACAACCGGTGCTACTCCCCTACTTCCCAAATAGCGCACCCAGCAGACCGCGGCGTTTGGGCTTCTCCTCTCGGTAGGAACCCTCGACGGCGGCTGCAACCTGGCGCGGTTGCTCGCCGCCTCCACGGCGCACGATCTGGTACAGGAAGGGCGATTTAACGTATTTGACCTCGACGGGCGTGGCGTGCACGGTGCTCTCGCCGGACAGATGCAGGCTCGGGCTGAGCGACGCCACGATATGCGTTTCGCGCTTGTCGCTAAACACCACCGCGGCCGCGCGGCCCGTCTGGCCGTTTACGGCAATGCGCACCTGCTCGCCATCGCGGCCGTCTGTCGCCGGACGATCGACAAAGTAGACCGGC
This sequence comes from uncultured Collinsella sp., assembly GCA_900549215.1. Lineage (GTDB taxonomy): Bacteria > Actinomycetota > Coriobacteriia > Coriobacteriales > Coriobacteriaceae > Collinsella. The sequence continues at coordinate 3,078 of URNJ01000175.1, read as the reverse complement.
ACCATTACCAGGCCGTCCTTATGTTTGCGGGCCTTGCGCGCCCACATGCGAATGCTCTTTTTATTGAGCCCCAGTACAGCCTCGGCGTCGTTGCCCGCAACGTCGAGCGCCAACTTATCAATGACCACCTGGTCCTTGGTAGACGCATCGACTGAGACAACGCGAAAGTCACCTTCCTGCATGGCGGGATCGAACGGACCGACCTTGGCAAAGTCCCACGGCTCCAAAATGCCCATGAGGCGAACGTCCAGGTAGTTTGCCCTGGGGTATGCCCAGTCGAGCACCTCGTAGTACACCAAGGCCTCCTTGCTCAGGCCCTTGCCCGGGAAGCTCGCCATCATGCGCAAGTCCGCCAGCGCCATGGGGAAATAGAAGAGCATCATGTCGTTTTGGATCGCGTCTTCCACGTCGTGCCCGGCAAAGGCATCCGGATACTGGCGCACCAGCTGCAGCGCGTTGGCACGTGCCTGCTGCGGCGAGATTTCGCAGGGAATACCCTGCTCGGGCACATACTCCGCACCAACGCCCATGGTCAGGCGCTTGCTGAAGGTACCGGGCTTGAGCAGGTCGGCAATGCCGATCTTGTTGCCGCAGGACGGGCACTCAAACACACGCTGCGTTGACTCGCCCTCAAAGGACGCTCCGCAGAAGGGGCAAGGAATGCTCACATGCGTGGCCTCTTGGAACTCCTGCGCCGTGCCGCGATCCTCCCACAGCAGATGTTCCAGGACCGACTGATTGCGCCAGTGCGCATTGAAGAAATACCAGTCCGGGTCCTGCGGGCGCTCGAGTTGCGACACATGCGTGAGTTTGAGCAGTCCATCCACCACCGTCAACGGCGTATGGCGAATACCCAAAGCGCTCTTGGGCTCTCCGGCGTCCGCCTGCCACGGAACCACCGTGCCGCAATAGGCGCACTCAAAGCTGCGCTTAGCCTGGTGCGAGTACATAGGGCCGCCGCAGTTTTGACATTTAATGGCAAACATCTCGTCCATGGAAACGTCCTCCTTTGCACAGGGGCTGTCGACATTAAGTATGTCGAGCAAGCAGGCACATGCCCATACCCATGTGGCCCAAAATGGACCACCCAGGCAGACGAGAAGTCTCGCTCGTTAGCACCGGCAGACTATTGCTGCATTTTCTGAGCATCGGCGCACGGCGCCCCCGTGCGAGCTACACTATCCCCTTAAACATGATTGTGAGGACGACCGCTATGCTATTTGTAAATCGGCTGGTACATACGCTTGTTCCCGGCAGCGAGGGCGAGCCGGTCGATGCATCTTGCCGCACCAACGCGGGCTTTTCCGCAAGCCTCGTCTGCATTGGCCTCAACATCACCCTGTGCCTGGCCAAGGGCATCGCGGGTCTGCTCGCCGGCTCCGTCTCCCTCATCGCCGACGCTTTCAACAACCTCTCCGATGCCTCGAGCAACATCGTGAGTCTGCTCGGGTTCCGCCTTGCCAGCCGCCCGGCAGACGAGGGCCACCCTTATGGCCACGGCCGCTACGAGTACCTGGCCGGTCTGTTTGTCGCCGTCCTGGTTTGCGCCGTCGGCATCAACCTGATTCTCGAGTCGGTCACTAAGATCATCAAGCCTTCCCCCACTGCATATTCGGTGCTCTCCTTAGCCGCCCTCGTCTTGTCCATGCTCGTTAAGCTCTGGATGGCGGCATTCAACCGCACGCTGGGCAACCGCATCGATTCCGAGACGCTCATCGCCACGGCACAGGACTCCAAGAATGACGTCATCACCTCGGGCTCGGTCTTGGCGGCGGCGCTTATTTCGCAAGCGACCGGCTTTGATCTCGACGGCTGGGCAGGCCTGGGCGTGGGCATCTTCATTTGCATCAGCGGCATGGGCCTGGTGCGCGACGCCATCAGCCCGCTGTTGGGGCAAGCGCCCGACCCCAAGCTCGTCCAGGAAATCCGCGACAGGATCATGTCATACCCCCAGGTTCTAGGCACGCACGACCTCATGGTGCATGACTACGGCCCCGGCCGTCAGTTTGCCAGCGCACACGTGGAAATGCCCGGCGAGGGCGATGCCTTTGAGCACCACGAGATTCTGGACACCATCGAACACGACATCAAACGCCAGATGGGCATTGGCATTACGCTGCACTGCGACCCCATTGCAACAACCGGTGACGACCTGCGCGGCTGGGTAAAGCGCGGCGTAGCGCAGATCGACCCTGCGCTTTCCATCCACGACCTGCACGAGCACGACGGCTTTGTTTCGTTTGACCTGGTGCGTCCCGACGGCTTTGACATATCCGACGAAGAGCTACTGGAGCTCGTCACGCGCATCGTGCACGAGCGCCGGCCCGATGCATCATGCGTCGTTACGTTTGACTCGGGCTTTAGCTCGCCCGACCGTCCGGCAGAGCAGCTGTAGCCCGCTTAACAGCTAGTTACCCTGTGCGCCCGAAATGCCGTTTTGCAGAGCGTCCCAGGCATTGGTAGCCATATCGCCCAGATTCTGAGCAGTATCACCCAGGTTTTGTGCCGTATCGCCCAGCTCTTGCGCCTTATCTCCCAACTCCTGCGCCTTGTTGCTCAAGTCCTCCAGCGTATTGGAGCTCGAGCTGTCGGTACCGCTTTGGCCGCCGGACGAGTTGCCATAGCTGTTCTTGTGCGTGAGCTGAATCTCCAGGTTGCCGTTGTCGTTATAGTAGGCATTCGTAACAACCCAGTTGGAATCGATGACGGGCGTTGAGCCATCGTCGGTCAGAATCACGGCGTTCGAAAGGTCGGCTCCGCGCGACTTGAGGAGCTTCTTGGCGTTGGACCAGTACTGTCCCGGGATATCGCTCAGGTCGACGGCAGCAGACTGGGTGGTCTCGGCCTGCTCGGTCGTGGCATCGGTCGTGGCGCCCCGCTTGTTGAGCATGCCCGACACGATGGCGAACACGATCGACAAGGCAAAGAAGATCGCCAGCACAATCAGGATTTTCTTGATCACGCTCGACGAACGCGACGGTGCCTTCTCCTCGTCCTCACCATACTGCGGAATCGACTTGGGGTACTCACGATAAGGCTGGCGCGCACACGGGTCGCGCGGCCCTAAACGATGCGACC
>URNJ01000174.1 GCA_900549215.1 uncultured Collinsella sp. | reverse complement strand
GTTGAGCTCGGCGGGCCGCTAGGACGGCCTCGTCGAGCTCGAGGGCGGCAAGCCCACGGCAGGCGTCGGCTTCGCCGTCGGTTTTGAGCGCGCCCTGCTGGCCCTGCAGGCCTTTGGCAGCGACCTGGGTGCCGAGGAGGTCCCGTGCGTCTACGTCGCCAATGCCGGCAAGGAGCTGCGTCAGAACGTCTTTACCATTACGCAGCAGCTTCGCGCCGCAGGGATTGTGACCGAGGCCGACTATCAGGGCCGTTCGCTCAAGGCCCAGTTTAAGCAGGCCGATAAGGTAGGCGCCAAGCTCATCCTGGTCCTGGGCGGCGACGAGCTTGCCGCCGGCAAGGTCAAGGTGCGCGACATGCAGAGCCATGACGAGGTTCTCGTCGATCTGGCCAACGTCGTCGAGGCGGTTCGCGAGCGTCTGTAGCGCATGATTTTTGAGCTGCGGACCCGCTAACATGTCCCGCTCGCGACGAGCTATTGTTACGGGGGTGTTTCGCATTTATGCGGAATGCCCTCGTTTGCATATGCCGCCCACCGAGAAATACGACCATTTGGGGCAAAAACCCTTGCAATGCAGAAAATACTTTTGTGTGGTAAAGCGCAATCAGTGTCGAAAGTATTTCTCAAGCGCCTATAATGAATACCGCATGTTACGTGCATAGAAGGAGGAATGGGAGGAAACGTGGCTGAGAACCTAAGCAACCAGTCTGTACCCGAAGCCGCGGCGCGCGTCGCTGCCGTGGTCAACCGCCTCGTTAACCGAATCGGCTCGAATGCCGAGTCCAGGGAGCGTCTCGCCGAGATCGAGATCCCCGAGGAGCTGCGCGATAATCTGGCGCTGTTCCTGCGCCTGGAACGTCGTGTGCTTAGCGAGTATGATCCCGAGATCGCGGACCTGTTCGACAAGATTTTGACAGCCGAGATTGTGGCCAATGCTGGCAACCCCGGTAGCCGCGCTGCCGACGAGTCCGTTGACGAACAGGGCGTGCCCACTGCCGACGAGCCCACCGCCGTGGCGTTTCGCGAAGTCGTCGATTTGATTGACAGCCTGCCGCTTGATAAGCAGCAGGTCATCGTTCGCGCCTTTACGAGCTTCTTCCACTTGGCAAACCTGTCGGAGGAGAACTACCGTGTGGCGCAGCTGCGCGAGCGCGAGGCCGGCGCATCGACCGATACCGAGGTCGATCCCGCCAACGAACTCACCGTCGCCTATCACCAGTTGGTAAACGAGATGGGCGTCGAGGGTGCCAATGAGCTGCTCGGCAAGCTCGAGTTCCACCCTGTCTTTACCGCACATCCCACCGAGGCCCGTCGTAAGGCCGTCGTGGGCAAGATTCGCCGTATCTCCAACCTGCTGGAGGAGCGTCCGCGTTTGGGCGGCTCCGACCTGGTGGAGAACGAGCGCCATATGCTGCAGGAGATCGACGCCCTGGTGCGTACGAGCCCCATCGCGCTCAAGAAGCCCACGCCGGTCGAGGAAGCCGATACCATCATCGACATCTTCGATAACACGCTGTTCGACGTTATCCCCGTCATCTACCGTCGTTTTGACGACTGGGTGCTGGGCGACAAGGCCGGTACCGTGCCGCCGCTGTGCCCAGCATTTTTCCATCCCGGCAGCTGGATCGGCTCCGACCGCGACGGCAACCCCAACGTCACCGCCAAGGTGAGCCGCGAAGTCGCCGCCAAGTACTTCACTCACATGGTGCTCAAGCTCGAGGACACGCGCCGCCGCATCGGCCGCAACCTGACGCTCGAGGCCACCTACAGCAAGCCGTCTGCCGAGCTCATTAACCTGTGGAACCATCAGGTCGAGATGAGCACCCAGTACACCGCACGTGCCGAGTTGATCTCCGAGCACGAGCCGCATCGCGCCGTCATGCTCGTCATGGCCGACCGTCTGAACGCCACCGTCCGTCGCATCACCGACACAATGTATCACAGCGCCGACGAGTTCCTGGATGACCTGCGCGTCGTCCAGCGTTCGCTTGCTGCCTGCGGTGCCGTCCGTGCCGCCTACGGTCCGGTCCAGACCATCATCTGGCAGGTCGAGTCCTTCGGCTTCCATATGGTCGAGATGGAGTTCCGTCAGCACTCCGTGGGGCACGCCCCCGCCCTCAAGGATATCCACGAGAACGGTATCCATGGTGACCTGCAGCCCATGACGCGCGAGGTCATCGACACCTTCCGTGCCATCGGTTCCATCCAAAAGCGCTACGGCAAGAAGATGGCGCACCGCTACATCATCTCGTTTACCAAGAGCGCCCAGCATGTGGCCGACGTCTTTGAGCTTGCTCACCTGTCCTTTGCACACGAGGAGGATGTTCCCGAGCTCGACGTGATCCCGCTGTTCGAGCAGCTCGAGGACCTCGAGGGCTGCGTCGACGTGCTCGACCAGATGCTCACGCTGCCCGTGGTGCAGAAGCGCCTTGCCCAGACCAACCGCCGCATGGAGGTTATGCTGGGCTACTCCGATTCCTCCAAGGACGCCGGTCCTACCACGGCCATGCTCGCGCTGCACTCCGCGCAGGAGCGCATCGCCAAGTGGGCAGAGAAGAACGACATCGACCTGGTGCTCATGCACGGTCGCGGCGGTGCCGTGGGCCGTGGCGGCGGCCCGGCCAACAAGGCCGTGCTGGCGCAGCCCAAGGGTTCGGTCAACTGCTTCTTTAAGCTCACCGAGCAGGGCGAGGTCATCTTTGCCCGTTACGGCAACCGCACGCTGGCTCAGCGCCATGTTGAGTCCGTTGCCGCCGCAACGCTTTTACAGTCGGCTCAGAGCGTCGAGAAGACCAACACCGAGACCACACAGAAGTTCTGGGATATGGCCGAGAAGCTCAACGCTGCAAGCCACGAGCGCTATCTGGACCTGCTGAACACCGAGGACTTTACACCGTGGTTCTCGACCGTGACGCCGCTGACCGAGGTCGGTCTGCTGCCGATCGGCTCGCGTCCCGCCAAGCGCGGCCTGGGCGCCAAGTCGCTCGACGACCTGCGTACCATTCCGTGGATCTTCAGCTGGAGCCAGGCACGCATTAACCTGGCCGCTTGGTACGGCCTGGGCACCGCCTGCGAGCAGCTTGGTGACCTTGACCAGCTCAAGGCTGCCTACCAGGAGTGGCCGTTCTTCCGCACGTTCATCGACAACATCGAGATGTCGATTGCTAAGACCGATCAGCGCATTGCCAAGATGTATCTACACCTGGGCGATCGCCAGGATCTGTCCGAGAAGGTCTTCACCGAGATGCAGCTCACGCGTAAGTGGGTCCTTGCCATCGTCGGTGACGAGTGGCCGCTGCAGCGTCGTCGCGTGCTCGGCTGCGCCGTTCGCGTGCGTAACCCCTATGTCGACGCCCTGTCCATCGCCCAGGTCCGCGCCCTTCGTGAGGTGCGTATGAACCAGGACGAGATGGCCGAAGAGAAGAAGGCCGAGTACATGAGCCTGATCCTTTCGACTGTGACCGGCGTCTCGGCAGGATTGCAGAACACGGGGTAATCGATAGCCCTGTGGCTCTCACCGGGACCCGATGGGTTTCCCTCTGAATGCGTCCTCGCACTTGAAGCCCCCTTATCCTGCTCCTTCGGAGCTGCGGATAAGGGGGCTTCGTGCTGCGGAATGCATTCAGAGGGAAACCCATCGGGTCCCTTCGTCCTCGGTCTTCGGCGGATTACTGGCTGGGGGG
>URNJ01000173.1 GCA_900549215.1 uncultured Collinsella sp. | reverse complement strand
GCTTTCTGCGCGTTGGCGAGGTCTTCTTGAGCGGCAGCAACTGCACGCTGCGCCTCGGCAACGTTGCGATCGAGCTCGTCGTTTTTAATGGTCATAAGCACGTCGCCCTCGTTGACGGATTGGCCTGCCTGCACGTTGATAGAATCGACCGTGCCGTCGACAGAAGGGGAGACCACTGAGGACGAAATGGGTTTGAGCTGGCCTTTCGCCTCGACCGTTGTGGTAAACGTGCCCTCGGTCACCATGTCGGTCACAGGACCGCTAGCGCCCTGTGGCTGCACATTGATAACAAGGGTTGCAACAATGGCAATGAGCGCGACGGCACCCACGACGCCGGCGGCAATACCGCGACGAATCAGCTTTTTGCGTCGGCGTTCGGCACGCTTTGCCTTGAGCTTGGCATATGCCTCTTCATCGGAAATCTCGGCCGTATCGTTCGCGCGTCCGCTCTGCTTGTCGGCATGTACGTTTGTAATCAGAGGAAACGTTTCGGTGGCACCTTCGGGCGTGCGCTCGGTATCATCTGGGCCCGGGGTGATCGTGGGGACATTCGGCATAGCGTCTCCTTTATAGAAAGAATCTCGATAATTATATGCGCCCACCGGTTGGGGCGGGCGCATAGGACGGTTTCTTTCGGAACTGTTAGATTGGTCGCAGCGGTTCCACGTTGTAGGAATGCGCGCGTTGCACTACGAGTGGACAACCACGCACAGGCCGACTTTGATGCAATCGTGCAGTGCCTTGGCGTCGGCCAGGCGCAGGTTGATGCAACCGTGGCTGCCGCACCACTTGTACGACTCGGCGTTATCGAAGCTCTTGTCGTTTTGCCAGGTGGCGTCGTGGAAGCCGATCATGTTGCCCTCAAACGGCATCCAGTAGCTCACCGGGCTCTCATATTTGGGTTTACCGGTCTCGGGGTCCTTGGCTCCGATCAGGGTGCTGCCGCCGTCGTTGCTGTTGATTTGCCACACACCCTCGGGGGTGGCGTCTTCGCCCGGTTTGCCGGAAATAAAGTTGGCCTCCCACACGATATTGCCGCTCTCGTCATAGTAGCGCGCGTGCTGCTCGGACAGGTCGACGTCGATATACGCTTTCCAGTCGGGCTCTCCCTTTGCGGTAAAGGTATCGGCCTTCTGGGAGTACTTGATCTCGATCTCGCCGGTCTGCTTGTTGTTAATGGCGTCCTCGACCTGCTTGGCGAGCGAGCTGCTGTCGATGGACCAACCAAAGTCGCCGCCTTCGACGGCGCACTGCTTGCCATCGGCGCGCGTCCACCAACGAGTGGAGCCCACGGTATTAAAGCCGTTGGCGAGTTCGGCTGCCCAGCTGCTGATCTGCGACGTATCGAGCGTGGGGTTGGCCGGATCGGCAAAGCTGATCCACTGCAACACGGAGCTGCCATCAACCTTGCCGGCATCCTCGCCGTTGAGCTTGAGGGTCACGTTGACGCCCAGGAAGTTGTTGGCAGCATCGCATGCGGCCTGAATCTGATCATCGGTCAGCGTTCCATTAAGCGGCTCATAGGCATCGTTGCCGAGCTTGGAAAGATCTACGGTCTCGGTCAGCGAGGCAAGCTCGAGCTCGGCATACTTAATGACATGCTCGCGGTTGATTTTTTCGTTGGAGCGCGCCTTCTCGACGGTAAACTTGCCGGCCTGCTCGTCATAGGAGCTATTGGCCTCGAACGTGCCCGAACGGCCCTCGTTAAACTCGTCGATAGCGGCGCCCAGGTCCTCCTCAAACTTCTTTTGGTCAAAGGTATCGGAGAGCATGGACAGGTCGACGTCTTGATCAAGATCGACTTCGTTGGAGGTAGCAGTTGTTTTGGTCTTGCCGCTTAAGGATTCCACAAGGCGGACCGGCCAAATAAAGGCTTCGTTGTGGTTGATGATTTCTTTTGCAGCAGCTTCACCGTCGACGATGGGTTCATCGGACTCGGGCTGATAGGTCCAGCTAAAGTCATCTCCTGTCACGGTGAGTTTATAGTGCTTCCATGCCGAGTTGACCTTGGTGGCGGCAGACGACGCGTTGGAGAACGAGACGTCGACGCCGGCGACGGTGGTGTTGGGGTAGGCTACCTGCGAAAACGCTACGACGCCTACGATATAGACAATGACGATTAGACCAAGGACGACAAAGAGCGTTGTCTTTTTGCCCGACTTATTGTTCTCGGGGGACTTGCGCGCGGGGCCTCGATCGCCTCGAGCGTGCGTGGGGGGCTGCTTGGGCGCATTGCCGTTTGCCTGACGCTGCTGACGTTGTTGACGCTGTTGTCGCTGTTGGTTCGGGCGTTGGGAAGCGTTTGCTGCACTACGCTGCTGACGGTGGCTCGGCGCGATAGGACGCGGCGACTGAACGCCGCCGGTGTGCCTGTTCGGCTGCTGCGGATCGGGAATCAGTTGAGTTCGATCGTTTTGCGACATCGTATGCATATCCTTCGATTTTCGCCTTGCGGTTCATCGTGTTTTTACTGGGCTTGCATTATAGCGATTGCCCTGCTGTTTGTGGTACGGAAACGGTGGCATTCGAAAGAGCTGGGACAAATGTCCCACCTTTGAGTCGTTCTTAGTCGCTATCCGCACACACCGCATTTTGCACAGGCCGAAAGTGCGGCCGGAGCCTGCGCGATGCCGCCCTTTGCCGTCTCTCGCAGCGTGGCCGGCAACGCGTGACCCACCGAGAGCATGACATGTGCCATCTGGTCAAACGGCACCAAGCTCTTAATGCCCGCGAGGGCGAGTTGTGCCGAGCTAAAGGCCGCTGCCACGCCAATGGCGTTGCGGTTTTGGCAGGGCACCTCCACGAGGCCACCGACGGGGTCACAAACGAGGCCCAGCAGGTTACTCAGCGCGATGGAACTGGCGTCGAGCGCCTGCTCGGGCGTGCCGCCGAGCATCTGCACCAGCGCTGCGGCTGCCCTGGCAGCGGCGCCTCCCACCTCGGCTTGGCAGCCGCCCTCGGCGCCGGCGACGCAGGCGCTCGTGGTGAGGTTGAGGCCGATGGCGGCTGCGCAGTAGAGCGCGTCCATGACCTGCTCGTCGTCGAGCTGCAGGCGATCGGCAAGCGCCAGCACGCAGCCGGGCACAACACCCGCGGATCCTGCCGTCGGAGCTGCGACGATCACACCCATCGTGGCGGAACGCTCGAGCACGGCCATCGCGCGGGCCACGGCGTCGGTCTGGACGACGCCCATCAGGCTTTCACTCAAATCGTTGCGGCCTGTGGCATCGACGAGTTTAGCCTCGCCGCCGATAAGCCCGCCGAGTGAGCGCAGCGGATTTGCGAGTGGGGCCGTGGTCTCCTCGCGCATGACGTCGAGCACGCGGCGCATGGCGGCGACGGCGTGGGCCTCGCCGGTCAGACGCGCCTCGCGAACGGCCATGACGGCGCCGATGCTGAGCCCCTGTTCCTCACACGCATCGAGCAGCTGCTCGCCGTCGTCGAAGATTTCCTTGGCCGAGACGCCGGGGGAGAGCGACGAGGCAGAACCGGGGAGCTCGATAAAGGTCGCGTAATCAACATTGTCGAGCTTGCGTAGCATCGGGATAACGGTGTCGTCGGGCGCGCCGTCGGTCTCAAAGACGGAGTAGGCCTGGCCGCCCACTTCGGTGCGGTAGGTGCGGCAGAAGGCGATGTTGACGTGGGCGTAGGCAAGCAGGTTCGTGAGCGCGGCGAGCACGCCGGGGACGT
>URNJ01000172.1 GCA_900549215.1 uncultured Collinsella sp. | reverse complement strand
TGCGGCTGGAGGGTGGTCATCGTTCAGTAGCTACCTCTTCCTTGTGAATCGCCTGAAGCGCAAGGCATAATGCATGTGACAAAGGGACGGCCCCTTTGTTGTGTTGATATGAGAGAAGAGTAGATGATCCTTTCGCTGGCCCCTATGGAGGGGATTACCGGGCATGTGTTCCGTCGCGTGCATGCGGAGTGCTTCGGTGCGCTCGATTGCTATTACACGCCGTTTTTGCCGCCGCCGCGGGTGGGAAACCGCTTTGGCGGCAAGGCGTTTAAGGAGATCGATCCTGCCAATAACCAGGGGCTCAACGTGGTGCCTCAGCTGATGTCCAAGAACGCGGACGAGTTTGTGTGGGCGGCACAGGTGCTCGCCGACATGGGCTATCGCGAGGTCAATCTCAACTTGGGTTGCCCCTCGGGGACGGTTGTCGCCAAGGGCAAGGGCTCGGGTTTCTTGCGTAATCTCGACGAACTTGAGGTGTTCTTGAGTGACGTGTGTGAGCGCTCTCCGCTGCCGGTATCGGTCAAGACCAGGTTGGGGTTGGAGAGCGACGACGAATACGAGCGCGTACTCGATCTATATTGCCGCATGCCGCTGGCAGAGCTGATCGTGCATTCGCGCGTGCAGAAGGACCGTTATGCGGGCTCGCCGCGCAAAGAGTTTTATGGCGAGACGCTGGAGCGTGCGCCGTTCCCGGTTGCCTATAACGGCGATATTTTTGATCTTGAGGATATGGATGCGCTGGGGGAGGCCTATCCCGGCACGCGCCATGTGATGTTGGGGCGTGGCCTGCTCGCGAACCCCGCTCTGGCTCGCATGGTCAAGGGCGGCCCTGCTGCAACGGCTGCTGAGCTGCAGCGCTTCCACGACACGCTGTTTGCGGCATATGCAGAAGAGATTGGCGGCAATGCGGTCTTCCGCATGAAGGAGTGGTGGTTCTACGCCAAGTGCGTTTTCGCTGATCCCGCTACCGTCCACAAGATCGTACGCAAGACCAAAAAGGTCGACGAATACCGCGCTGCCGTCGAGCGCGTCTTTCGCGAACAGCCGCTTGCACCCACAGCTCGCTTCCACGGCTAACTAGTCATCGGGGGCGTTCTTTAACGACTGGTCATTTAAGGACGTCCCCAACGACTATGTAGCAAAAAGCTGTACACCAGCATCCAAAGATGTCGAAAAATGTCGACTTTGGATGCTGGCGTACATGTTTGGGTCCGACGGGGGAGCGGGCCTAGGCAATCAGTGCATCAAGTGTAATGAGCTCTCTGAGCCGCTCCGTGCGTGTTTGCCCATGGCGTTTGGCTTTTTCGTCAAACGCCTCAAGAATCGATTCGCCCACACGTGCTGATATAACGACGCTTGGCTCATCGGAGATCGACGGCCTTCCCAGCTTGATGGTGCGACCCTTCGGCCATTCATCTTTTTCGTATGCCTTCGCGGCTTTCTCCAACTCTCCGGGAGCAAACCCCATCATCTTTTCGAGCTGCTTAGCGTCCATAGCGCCTCCTATCGATCGGCATAATGTCGAGCACAGGTCAACGGATACTCTTTTTGTATACAGTTTTGTAGACAAAAATATAAACAGTTTATCAGGCTAATTAGCTTGTTTTGACCCGCGTGTTCGATAGGAAATGAGCATTGACGGCTTCGATACTCCTTTGCTTTTCAGCTTGGAATTTGGATGCCCATTGAACTTCCGGAGGGGAGCGCTTTATTAAGCTATCGAGATTCTGGGCAGGAGCTCTCACTGGTCTTCGATAATGGGACCAGCTTAATTCGCGACACAGTGTGTCGCGAATGGGAGTAGTCGTTAGGTGTCCTTCAATGGCTAATCATATAAGAACGTCCAAGTGCCGGATTTTGTCATTTAGTGTCGTTCTCAGCGACTATTCTGGAGGGTCGTGGTCAAAAAAGGGCAAATATGAGTACTGTTGCCATTATGGTTGCATTTATTTTGCTATAAATAGCAGCTCCTGATGAGATTTGTTCCCATTAGGAGCTACTTTTATTGAACATATGAGGAGAAATAACGTCGTCTGCGGACGAGTGGAACGTTGAATAGTTCCTGAAGTGATCAAAATCGCTGCTACTAAACAGGTAGCAGTACTCATATTTGCCCTTTTTTGACCACAGCCCTCTCGGAAACCTTTCCAGAGGCGTCAAACAGCCATAATCCAAAGGTCGCCTCAAACAATTAGCCGGCTAAGAGCGTCCATGGCTACCCAAAAGCTGTACGCCAGCATCCAAAGATGTCGGAAATGGTCGACTTTGGATGCTGGCGTACATGTTTGGGTCGTATAGGTTGGGGCGAGCCGGTCGCAACGCGAGTGTTAGAGTAGGTTCTCCTGTACCCATGCGATGATGTCGCTCGATTCGTAGAGTGGTTTGCCGTCGATGAACAGGCAGGGAACCTGGCGTTTTCCGCCGACGGCGATAAGTGTCTGTTCGGCATCGGAATCGGTCGAGATGTTGCACTCAGGGATGGTCACGCCGTTATCGGCCAGAAAGCGCTTGACCTTTATGCAATACGGGCAGCCGGTCATAACGTACAGCGCGAGCTCATGATCAGTAGCCATAGGTCTCCAATCGGTTGAGGTTTTGATTGAAATACCCAAAGCCGCCGCGGTCTATGCGCGCGTCAACGACGACTCGATGGCCTGGACCAGAAACGCCGTGGCTCCGGTGCCGCAGGGCTTGTCGTAGTAGTCAACAAAGCGCTGGTCGGCAAGATAGCCGTGGGCGAGGCCCAGGTACGCCTCGTCTTGGGGCTCGCATCCCCAGTTGAGAGCAATCCAGCGACGATGAATCGCGACAAGCTTGCGAGCCTCGCTTCCATCCGGTTCGCCGTCGCTCATGGCAATCGAGAGCTGACCCAGAATAGCGCGTTCAAGTTCTTTCATGTCGTTCCATGTCTGAGAATCCATGTCCAGTAACGTTTCGTTTGCCGCATCGATAGCCTCATCGCCATAGCGCGCTCGCGCTTCGGCGCCGTAGCGCTCCTCGTTTTCCTGCACGGCGCGCCAACGTTCCAGTTGCGGCAGGACGGCGCCCATGAGCGAGACGGCTTCGTCGAGCGACATGCCGGTGTTTTGCGCCAGCCGCGGGGCACAGTCCTCGATCATTGCCTCCATGGTGGTGTCGTAGGTGTACTGGCCGTGGTCGTAGCACCACTTGCAGTAATGATCGGTCGCTGTGCCCGCAGCATCGGTGCCGCAGTCGTCGGGCGTGAGTATCATGCCGCAGCTCTGGCAAATAAGGACATCGTAAAAGTCACCAGAAAATGAACAGTTTAAAAATCGAACGACAGAACGGCAACGTGCCCAAGAGCGTGGTCGGCGAAGACCATGTATCCGGCTTCATCGCTTATCTGGCCGAGGCCGAAATCCCCGAGGGCTTCAAGACCGACCATGTACAGGCCGTTTCCACCATCAACGCTGCCGAGGCGTTGGGCATCAAGGACGATGCCGAGAGCTGGGGTGTGCGGGTGCTGCACTACCAGCTTTCGGAGATTTTCCGCGTCAATCCGAGTATCTCGCTGTACGTTGGCGTATTTCCGAAACCTGAAAGTTACAAGTTCACAGAAATCAAGACGGTACAGAACTTCGCCAGCGGTCGCATCCGGCAGCTGGCCATCTGGTGCGGCGACAAGGAATTTTCCAGCGATGATGTGACGGCCATTCAGGGCGTGGCCGATGCACTGGATGAAGAGAACGCGCCGCTTTCGGTGCTGTATGCTCCGAAAGTGTCTGCCGTGCAGAGCATGCCTGCGGACGTGGCCGG
>URNJ01000171.1 GCA_900549215.1 uncultured Collinsella sp. | reverse complement strand
TAGATGAGCAGCGTGCCGAACAGGCCGAAGGCCACGCCGGCGGTGCAGACCATCGCGTACTTCCAAGACGCCTCGAGCGCCTGCTTGTTCTTGTAGATGCCCACGAGGAACACGGTCGACAACGTGGTGGCCTCGACCGCCGCCCAGGTGAGGATGATGTTGTTGGACAGGCAGGCGAGCAGCATCGTGAAAACGAACAGGCTAAACAGCGCGTAGTACTGCTTGGTGCGCTCGGCCGGCATGGTCTTCTCCTCGATATCGATCTTGATATAGGAGATGGAGTACACGCCGGTGATGAACCCGATGATGCCTACCAGAAGGACGAAGATCGACGAGAGCGAATCGAGATGGAGCCACAGGCCCAAAGCGTCGATATTCTGCCCGCTCGAGAGCATGGTTCCCGCGGTGACGACCGAAAGGACGAGGGTCGCCGCGACGGAGATGGTGTTGAGCCCCGCAAAGACGCTGTAGGACGTCGTCTTGGGGAGCGCAGCCATAATCAGGGAGAACACGAGGGGACAAGCGAGCAGGGCGACCGTCAGCATTGAAACATCCATGGCCTACCCCTTCAATTCGGTCAGGTCGTGGGAGTCGAGCGACTTGGTGTCGTTCCAGATCCTCACGACGACGGCGGACATGATGATGACGGCGAAAATGGCGTCGGTGGCGATGCCGATCTCGATGATCTCGGGGGCCGTGGGCGCGAGCAGGGCGAGCGTCACGTGGCTACCGTTCTCCATAAGGCAGTACCCGAAGATTTGCTTGAGGATGTTGCGCTGGGAGATGATGCACGTGAGGCCGACAAAGAAGTGCGCGAAGCTGATGGCGAGGGCCGGAGTAGCCACCTCAGCGGTGGGCAGGCTCAGGCGCGTGACCACCGCGAAGCAGATGGCCACCTCCAGACCGGTGAGGATGATGGTCCAGGCCGGCTTGATGGAGGAGGTCAGCGTGCTATCGGCAGGCGAACCCATCTTTTTGTAGGCACGGTTGAGAATGAACGGAACGAGGATCACCTTGGTGACGAAGGCCGACGCGGCCCACATGAGAAGCTCGGTGGCACCGGTGGTGAGGCCCAGGGTGAGCAGCACGCCCACCAGGACAACCGACTGGATCGCGTACCACTTAATGGCGGACGGGATGGTCTTCGAGACGACCACCATGGTGGAGGTCACGATCAGAAGACCGCCCAGGATATTGACTAACGAATAACCCATGTCCTACCTCCTAACCCATCCAACTAGAGGACAGAGGACCGGCGACGACGACCATGATCATGAGGACGACGAACACGAACGCCATGGCGCGCGGAAGGGGCTGGCCGGCGGCCACGGTCTCGCTCGGCTCACCGGGCAGGACCTTACCCATCCAACGCAGGAACCATGCGAAGGTGGCGACGGTCTCGACGACCATGACGCACACGAGGACGAAGATGACCGTGTTGGAAGCACCAACCGCGAAGCCACCGGAAATAATCTGGAACTTGGAGAAGAACGTGCTCATGGGGGGCACGCCGGCGATAGCGGTCGCGGCGACCGCGAAGCCCACGCCCGTGACCGGGTACTTCTTCATGAGGCCCTGGATCTTGGGCAACATACGGGTTCCCAGCGTGAAGCTGAGGGAGCCGGCGATGAGGAAGAACAGGGTCTTGGTGAACGCGTGGTTGAAGATGTGCTCGACGGCGCCGTTGAACGCCATCTGGCTTCCGAACACGGAGAGGCCCAGGCCGAAGAACACGTAGGCGAGCTGCGCGATCGTCGAGAAGGCGAGCAGGCGCTTCATATCCTTCTGGGGCAGGTACATGAGGAAGCCGAAGAGCATGGTCACGACGGCGTCGATGATGGCGACCCAACCGACGATCTCGGGGATATCGCCGGCACTCGCAAGAGCGCGGGCGAACACGCACACGCCGACCTTCACCATGGACGCGCCATGGAGGTAGGCGGAAACGGGCGTGGGGGCCTCCATTGCGGAGGGCAGCCACATGTAGAGCGGGAACTGGGCGGACTTGGCCCAAGCGGCGAACAGGATGAGCAGCAGCACGACGGTCTTCATACCGGAATCGAGCTGGGAGATCGCGCTCAGCGCGAACGTGCCGGTTCCGGCGAACAGGAAGGCCGCGCCGATGTAGAGTCCCAGAGCGCCGATATGGGTGATGATGAGCGCCTTCATACCGGCCTTCTTGGCCGTGGGCGTCATGTAGTAGCTGATGAGGCCCCAGGAGCACACGCCGGTGATCTCGAAGAAAACGAGCTGGCCGACGATGGTGGAGCTGTAGGCGAGACCGGCCATGGCGCCGATGAACGTGGAGAAGTACACGTAGAAGCGACGACGGGGCGCGTCGGGATGCTCCTTGTTCTTATCGCTCATGTACGGGAACGAATAGATGACGACGAGCAGGCCGATAGCGACGAACGCGGGTGCGAGCAGCGTGCTCATCCGGTCGAATATGAAGCCCATGACCAAGGTCTGGCCCATACTCGCCCAGGTTACATCGACCGCGTTCATGCCGTTTCCGGCAAACGTCGCGGCCAAGCCAACGGAAGCGACCGTGGCGATGCCGCCGGCAAAGGCGCAGATCCATTTAGCGTAGGGACGCGGCAGCATGACGATGAGCAGGGAGCCCAGCATGGGGACGGCGATCGCCACCATGGCAAAGAGGGACAAGCTCGATTCGATTGACATAGTTTCTCCCTTCTCCCTACACGCCTACGACGACGAAGACGAACGCGAGGACCGCGATGCCGACGACGGCCCAGGTCTGGTTACCGAGCACCTTGAAGCGCGAACGGGAAACGGAGTTCTCGAGCACGCCGCAGACAACGAAATCGACCAGGCACTTGACAAGGAAGACGACGGCGCCCACGAGAGCGGTGACGCCGATGGTCGCGGGCTCTCCCCAGGGGATGAAGATGGAGGTGAACCAAGCGACGACCACGACCTGCTTCATGCCCATGGCGAGCTTCATCATGGCCAGGGACGGGCCGGAGAGCTCGGCGAGCGGGCCCTCCTGGAGCTCCTGCTCGGCTTCGGCCTGATCGAACGGAAGCTTGCCGAGCTCCATATAGCAGGCGGCCGCGAAGGCGACGCCGGCGAGGATGACGGCGACGACGCTCGAGACGTTGCCCGTAACGATGTGCTGACCCATGGTCGCAATGTCCGTGGAGCCGCACACGATGGCGACGGTAAACAGCGCGATGAGCATGGACGGCTCGATGAGCACGCTCATGAGGAGCTCGCGGATACCGCCGAAGCCCGCGTAGGCGTTGG
This sequence comes from uncultured Collinsella sp., assembly GCA_900549215.1. Taxonomy (GTDB): domain Bacteria; phylum Actinomycetota; class Coriobacteriia; order Coriobacteriales; family Coriobacteriaceae; genus Collinsella. The sequence continues at coordinate 518 of URNJ01000171.1, read as the reverse complement.
AGGAATCCACGCCGGACAGCGCGAAGAAGAAGCGGGACAGCGCGAGCGCGTACATGATGGTGATGGCGTCACCAAAGACGGGCATGGGGCTCTCGAGCGTGAACATGGGCAGGCCCATGGCGAGCATGAACGACACCGCGAGGAACAGCGGCGGCATGATGCGCAGCACGAAGCTCGAGTCGGAACTCACGGACTCGGGACGCGCCATGAGCTTCGCGAGGTCCCGGTAATCCTGAAGGATGGACGGACCGCGGCGATTGTGCATCTTCGCGCGAATCACACGGGCGAGGCCGGAGAAGAAGGGCGCGACCAGCATGACCACGAGGCCCTGCGCTATCGCAAGAACGATGTTCATAATATCCTCTCCCCTCTCTAGACCATGACCACGGCGAGCACGAGGAAGACCACGAGCGCCGCGACGATGTAGCAGATGTATACGGAGTAGTTGCCGCCCTCGATCTTGGAGGCGAGGCCGGCCAGTTTGTCGGCACCCTCGCTCGGTGCATCGACCAGGAAAC
>URNJ01000170.1 GCA_900549215.1 uncultured Collinsella sp. | reverse complement strand
GAGGCCGGCGACGGCGGTTCCCCAGGAGCCGGAGCCAATCAGCGCAACATTCATGACTCTCTCCTACTTATCGTCGGGTTCGGTGACGCGCTTGGTAAACGAGAGCTTGGACTCCTTACCGGCCATGAGCTTTTGGATATTTGAGCGATGGGCCCACACCACGGTGATGCCGATCATCGCCATGCAGAACTTGAGGCCCAAGCTGCTGTACGGAAAGACCGCGCAAGCAGCGATGGGAAGACCGATGGCAGCGGCGAGTGAGCCCACCGACACATACTTGGTGATGGCGACGGCCACGATAAACATGCCCAGCAGCGACAGACCAATAGGCCAGTACCAGGCGAGGATGACACCCAGACCAACGGCGATACCCTTGCCGCCGTGGAAGTTGAGATAGGGCGAGAAGATATGGCCCCACACGGCTGCCAGGCAAATGACGCCGAGCATCCAGTCGCCTGCGGCACCGGGGGCCATAATGCTCACGGGGAAGCCATAGCCCAAGTCGGCAATGAGCGGACGCGCGATAAGGACGCAGATGGCGCCCTTAAGGCAGTCGAGCAGCAGCGTGAGCGCGGCCACCTTGGGGCCGGCCACACGCAGGGCGTTGGTGGTGCCGATGTTGCCGGAGCCCGCCTTGCGAATGTCGGTGTGGTTGAACACGCGGCCCAAGATCAGGCCAAACGGAATCGCCCCGATAAAGAACGAGACCACGGCGCAGATGGCGGTCAGCAGAATCGGATTATGCATCCTTTTGCTCCTTCTTCCTAAAGAAGAGTCGAATGGGCGTGCCGGCAAAGTCGAAGGTCGAGCGCATACGGTTCTCCACGTAGCGCTGGTAGGTGTCGTTGACCAGGTCACTGTGGTTGACAAAGAACGTGAACGTCGGCGGGTTGACGCCCGTCTGGGTCACGTAGTGCATGCGCAGGCGGCGCTTGCCGTCCACCACGGTGTGACCGAACTCGCGCAGGTCGGTGAGGAACGTGTTGAGGCGCGAGGTGCTGATCTTTTGCGAGCGCGTTTTTTCGGCGGCGTCTACCATTGCCCAGATCTTCTCGACGCTGCGGCCGGTCAGGGCCGAGATGCGCAGGTACTGGGCCCAGGGAGCCATGACGCCCAGACGGCGGTCGATGGTCTCCATGCAGGCCTCGCGCTTACGGTCGTCGTCGAGCAGATCCCACTTGTTGAGCAGCACAACGATGGCGCAGCCGCGCTCGATGGCAAGACCCATGACCTTCTGGTCCTGCTCGGTAACGCCCACGGAGGCGTCGACGACGAGCAGTGCCACGTCGGCGCGATCGATGGCGCGCAGGCCGCGAACCATCGAGTAGTACTCGATGTTCTCGTATACGGTGCTCTTCTTGCGAATACCCGCGGTGTCGACCATGCGGTAGTGCTTGCCGTTGCGCTCTACGACGGTATCGATGGCGTCGCGCGTCGTGCCGGCGATGTTGGACACGATAGAGCGGTCAGCGCCCAGGATGCGGTTGAACAGCGACGACTTACCGGCATTGGGGCGGCCGATAATGGCGACGTTCAGCGCGTCGGGGAACTCATCGGCGACCTCGTCCTCTTCCTCGGGAAGCAGGGCCACGATGTCGTCGAGCAGGTCGCCCGTGCCGTGGCCGTGCAGGGCCGAGAGCGGCGTGGGCTCGCCGATACCGAGCGAATAGAACTCCCAGATGCTGTCGTTCTCTCGATCGGGGTTGTCGAGCTTGTTCACCAGCAGAAAGACCGGCTTGTCGCAGCGCTTGAGCATGCGAGCGACCGACTCGTCCTCCTCGGTGACGCCGGTGCGGCCGTCGACCACAAACAGGATGACGGCGGCTTCCTCGGCGGCGGCGAGGGCCTGGTCGCGAATGGAAGTGGCGAAGACGTCATCGCTCTTGAGCGGTTCGATGCCGCCCGTGTCGACGATGGTGAACTCGCGGCCGTTCCAATCGGCCGTGTGATACGAGCGGTCGCGCGTGACGCCGCGGGACTCATGGACGATGGCGTCCGAGGTCTGGGCCAGGCGGTTGACGAGCGTGGACTTGCCCACGTTGGGGCGTCCGACGACGGCGACGATAGGTTTCATCTGCACTCCTTTAATGGGTAGGGTCAGTGGAAGTGTTAGAGTCGGCAGGCATAATGCCAAGGATGTGCTCCAGGGTATCGAGCAGCTCATGCGGCATGGTCGACACCACATGAACCTCGGCGCCGCGACTGGTAAGGCTTGCGAGTAAATCGTCACGATGATACTCGTCAAGCGTCATGCCGTCAGCGTTGAACATGAGCTTAGGCACAAAGAGCATAACCCCCGAGAGGTCCTGCGGCAGCTGTTCCAGAATGTCGCAGGCGACGATGAGGCCGGTCACGTCCACGTTGCCGCCAAAGTAGCGATTCTTGATGGCCGTGACGGTGCCGGCGAGCCCCTGCGGCGATTCCACGAAACGTGCCACGGTGTCGCGTGCGCTGGCGCCCGAGAGGCACAGCAGGTGCTGGCTGCGAGCGGCGATGGCCTCGCGGACGCGGGCCAGTCGCTCGGCATCGGCGGCAAGCACATCGTCCGTCTCGTCTAGGTATGAGCGGATCATGCCGATACCGTCGTAGTACTGCGGATAGCCGTCGTAAAAGTCCGCCTCGGGCGGATCGATGCCGGCGTCCAGGTAGAACTCGTCGCTCATCTGGAAGGTGTGGCGGCCAAAACGCTCGAAGGCGCGGTCCTGGTAGGGACGGATCATGGCAATGGTCTCGCGCGCCAGTTCGGGCTTGTCGCTGTATGACCAGCTAAAGCGGTTCTGATGCTTGGTAAAACCGAGCGGCACAATGCCCAGGCTTGTGATTTGCTCGTGCTCCTCGCAAAAGCGCAGGGTCTTTTCCAGCTCCTCGCCGTCGTTCATGCCGGGGCACAACACGATCTGCGCGTGAATCTCGATGCCGGCGGCCATGATGGCCTCGAGTACGTCCATGCCGCGCTGGGCGTTGCGGCCCATCATACGACGGCGGACGTCGGGGCTCACGGCATGGACCGATACGTTCATGGGGCTCATGTTGCGTTGGATGACGTTTTGCACGTCCTCGTCGGTGAGGTTCGTGAGCGTGACGAAGTTGCCCTGCAAAAAGCTCAGGCGGTAGTCGTCATCGCGAATATAGAGCGTTGAGCGGCCGCCCTTGGGGAGCATCGTCATAAAGCAGAACACGCAGGCGTTCACGCAGGTGCGCATGCCATCGAAGATGGGGCCATCGAACTCAAGGCCCCAGTCCTCTCCCGGGAAGCGGTCGAGCTCGACGGGGGTGACGGTGTTGTCGCGCGGGTCGAAAACCTCGAGGTCGACGGTATCATCGTCGGCCTCCCAGAGCCACACAATCATGTCGGTAAGCTGCTCACCGTTGACCGTGAGCACGCGCATGCCCGGCTCGATACCCACATCCCATGCGGGCGATTCGGGACGCACGTTCTTAACGAGCGCGCCCTCACCCGGCTCGGGGTCGCGGCTGCGCCCGTAATCGGCCACCTCGGCGGCGTATGCGGGTACGGTCTGGTCCATGATTAGCGGCAAAGCTCCTTGATGCGCGCGACGGCGCGTTCGATGTGTTCTTGCGGTGTGGAAGCGCCGGCGGTGATACCGATGTGGCGCGCGCCGGCAAACCATGCGGCCTCGAGCTCGCTTGCCTCCTCGATATGATGCGTGTGCTCGCAGGCGTCTGCGCAGATCTGCGCCAGGCGGCGGGTGTTGCCGGAGTTTTTGCCGCCCACGACGACCATGCAGTCGCAGCGGTTGGCAAGTGCGGCGGCGGCCTGCTGGCGCTCGCTC
>URNJ01000169.1 GCA_900549215.1 uncultured Collinsella sp. | reverse complement strand
CAGTCGGGGCTGCCGCAACCGACCTCCTCGCCCATGTCAAAGTAGATCTCGGAGCACGGACCGCAGGGGCCGGTGGGGCCAGCGGCCCAGAAGTTGTCGTCCTCGCCCAGGCGGGAGATGTGGTCCTCGGCAACGCCCAGAAAACGCCACACGTCGTGGGTCTCGTCGTCCTCGGTAAAGACGGTAAAGTACAGGCGGTCGAGCGGCAGCTTGAACTCCTTGGTGATGAGCTCAAAGGCCCAGGCGCAAGCCTGCTCCTTGGAAACGCCGCCAAAAGAGAAATCGCCGAGCATCTCGAAGAACGACAGGTGACGGCCGTCCTCGCCGATGCAATCGATGTCGTTGGTGCGGACGCACTTCTGGCAGGAGATCGCGCCGATCTCCTTCATGGTCTTCTTGCCCTGGTAGTACTCCTTAAACTGGTTCATGCCGGCGTTGGCAAGCAGCAGCGAGGGATCATCGGGGACGAGGGACGAAGAAGGATAGAGCTTAAGACCGCGCTCCTCAAAGAAGTTGAGGAACTTGGAGCGGATCTCGGCCGTAGTCATTGACGGGTAGTCAGCACTCATAGAGGGAATCTCCTCGGTTTCACATCGAAACAGTTCAAACGTAACGATATTACCATCCCACCGCGCAAGTGCAAAAAAGAGGGCCGCCAAACAGCGACCCTCCAGCGAAAGTGCACGTTATTCAGTACTGTGCGATCCTTTGAAAAAGGACTGCTGTAGAATTACATATAAGAGTCACCCGGAAGGAGCGATCGATGAAAAGTAAACGATTTGTCCTGAATGCACTTCTGGTACTAGCACTTTTAGCGCTCTTGGCCTTCTCCTGCTGGTACGCAAACCAACCAGCATTTGGCTACGTATTGTATGCAGTAATGTCCGGCGATAAGGCTTATTACACTCTACGCGCAATTGACGTTCTCTTTTTCTATGTAGCCGGCCCCTTATCAATCGCTTTGCTCGCGTTTATTGTCATTTACAACTTCAAGAAACGTTAATAGGGCCTATTTAGAATCCGAATCGTCCATGGAGCCGTCGATGCCGGTTTTGGTATCGTCGTCCGAGTTGGAGTCATCGTCCTTGGCGAAGGGATTCTTGAAGAAGCCCGTGGCATCGGGTTGCAAACCCGAGAGCTTGATCCAGGGATTATCGAACTCGGGCTTAGGCATCGCTTGGGCCTCGGGCGCAGTCTCGTTGCCGATGAGCTCGGACTCGTAAATGAAGGTGTCGTCGCCGAGCGCGTCGTAGGCGGCGACCGGGTTGCCATCGGCATCGCGGTACGGTGTGCCCTTAAACACGGCGCCGTCATAGGCCACAAGCTGGCGGCCGGTCTCATTCTCGAAGTAGTACACGAAGATACCTTTGAGGGCCGCACAAAGCGGGATGGCAATAATCATGCCGATGGGGCCCATGAGTGCCGAGCCAATAACGAGCGCCGTGAGGCTCATGATGGGATGCACCTGCACCGAGCTCTGCATAACCTTAGGCGAAATCACGTTATCGGTGACGTTTTGCGCGACCATCGTCACAATAAGCGTCCATAACGCCAACATGGGGCTGAACATGAAACCAAGCACTGTGGCGATTGCTGCGCTCACCCAAGGACCGACGACCGGAACCAAATGCATGATGCCGGTAAAGATAGCCATGAGCGCCGCATACGGATGGCCGATGATCATAAAACCGATAAAGGCGAGGAAACCACCACAGATGGACGTCACGACCATACCGCGCATGTAGCCGCCGACAGAGCGAGAAAGGATGGCGACCATAAAGCGGTACGAGGTCTCCTTCTCCTGACCGATGATGGTGCAAATCTCGTGATGCATGCGAGGGTAGTCGCAGGCCATCCAGTAGGCAAGCACCAGACCAAGGAAGATCACGAACAACTGCGAGGCCGTATTGGTGATGAGCGGGAACACACCGCGGCCAAGCTCGGCAGCAATCTGAGACACATACTTCGATGCCACGGCAACCAGCGACGAAAGATTATCGTCCAAATACTCCTTGAGCGGCGTGTTGTTGAGCGTCTTGGCATGCGAGATCATCTCGTTGAGATCGCCACCTGCAACACGAAGCTGCTCGGGCAGGCGGCTCAGGACTTCCATGATCTGACCAAAGAGAATCGGCGACAAGATGCAAACGACACCGACGAGCACGGCAACAACAACAATAAGCGCGATAAGCGAACCGATGCCGCGATTCACGCCATGGTGCTCGAGCCAATTGGTGATCGGGGACATCACAAAAGCAATGATGGAGCCGACGGCAAGAAACTCAATAACCGGTGCCAGGATGCCCATAAGGTTAAAGATGACAGCAGCAATAACAATGCAGCCGACAACGGCCCAAATGCGCAGCGTCAGAATGCGGGTGTCGCGCAGCACGCGATCGGTTTGTTGGGGGTGCTCACTCATGAACGAATCATCACTCCGTCGGGGTCGATCTTGTCCTGAATCTTCTTAAGCGTGCGGCGCAGCAGACGCGAAACCTGCACCTGAGAAATACCCAGCTTCTTGGCAATCTCAATCTGGGTCATGCCCTTCACAAAGCGCAGCTCGATCACCTCGCGCTCGCGCGGCGAGAAATCGCGAATAGCTTCTTCAATGACCAGACGGTCATCGGTAAAGTCGAGCTCATTGTCGTCGTCGGCGTAACGGTCGAGAATCGAGGGGGCATCGTCGGAATCGGACGCACCAGGAGCCTCGATGGGCACCGAGGTATAGGCCGAAGACGATTCCATAGCCTCGAGGACCTCATCGACAGTCACATCTAGATACTCAGCGATCTCCTCAACCTTGGGCGAACGCTGCAGCTCGTTGGTAAGTTTGTCAGTAGCCTGGTTGACCTTGGCCGAGAGCTCCTGCAGACGACGCGGCACGCGCACGCTCCAGCCCTTGTCGCGGAAATGGCGTTTGATCTCGCCCAGGATAGTGGGTGTTGCAAACGTCGTGAACTCGAGCCCGCGCTCAGGGTCAAAGCGGTCGATAGCCTTGAGCAAACCCAAATAGCCGACCTGCATGAGATCGTCGAGCGGCTCGCCGCGATTCTTAAATTTGTTGGCAAGAAACCTTACCAGATTCATATGGGACATGACGAGCTGCTCGCGGGCGTCCGGATCACCGGTCTCCTTGTAACGACGAAACAGCTCGCGGGTTTTCTCCTTGTCCCAAGCGGTCTTACCGCTCCGGGAACGTTCGGTCATATTAGATATCCGCCTTGAGGTCGAGGGAAAGCGTCAGGGGCGCCGCAGTCTTTTCGTAGGAATCGCACACGCTCGCCAAAATAAGCTCGGCATAAACAGCAGCCTGGTCATCCTCGTCGACAGTGGCCTGATCGCCAAAGGTAAAGGTCATGCCAACGTGAGATTCATCGACATCGAATTTGATTGAGATGTCGTCGGAATCAACAGCCGTGCAGCCAAAGATAAAGGCTTCCTCGGCAGCCATGCGGATGTCCTCGATGCGATCGACAGACATGGAACACAGGGCACCAACGTTGGCTGCCGTCATGCGCACAAGGCGAGCGAGACGCGGGTCGCCGGCAACGGTCAGCGTGATGGGGCAGGTTGCTTCGCTACTCATCGCAGGACTCCTCAGAGGTCTCGGAGGGTGTATAGGTGTAATACTGAGCCCGCTTGGATGCAGACTTCTGAGCCACATCTGCGCCATCGGCGGCCTCGTCCTCCGCCTTGCCAATCAAGACGCGCTCGGTTGGCTGCTCGGCTTCTTCGGCGGCAGCGGAAAGCTTGCGCTCGGCTTCAGCTGCAGGAGCCTTCACCTTATTGAAGAGCTTCTGCACAGCACCGGCGG
>URNJ01000168.1 GCA_900549215.1 uncultured Collinsella sp. | reverse complement strand
CGATACGGTTGGATCTACGCCGTCCGAGACGACGCTGGTACAGCCCGTTGACTATCGCGGCGATGGTTATGGTTCCATGCAGGAGTGGAACGCCTCGATGGAGGCTAAGCGCGATTCCCTGGAGATGCGCGCTCAGATCATCATGAACATGTACGGTGACTATGCCACCGATGATGAGCGCGCTGTGCTGCAGGGTTGCATCGACGGCGCGGGTAGCCTGTTGACGATGGGGGAGGTCGACGCCAAGTCGACCGAGCTCGACGAGCTTCGCTCCACGCTTGAGGATGCCAAGCGCGAGGCGCTCGAGGCTGCCGCCGAGGCGGAGACTGCCGAGGCCGTCCAAGCTTCGTACTACAACGCCGGTTACACTCCGCCCTACGCGTCTGCCGCGTCCTACGCGAACGGATCGGGCCTGACGCGCTCTGCGGGTGTCAATAACTACAACGGGCGCCGCGAGACCTATTACAGCAGCAATGTGCTTTATCACTATCGCACGGGCGAATGGACTCAGGATTCTGAGGGCTTCTGGCGCGATTCCGACGGCTATTACGTTGTTGCCGCGGGCGATATGGCCCAGGGCTCGACCTTTACGGGCTCCAAGGGTGATTGCAAGGTCTATGACTCCGGCTGCGCTGCCGGAACCACCGACTACTACACCGGTTGGTAATTTTTCTGCATCACGGATATTTGGCGGACGGGCGTCTTTACCGAGCTTTAGGGCAACATAAGGACGTCCGTTCTATGTATGCGTTTGAGTTAACAGAGCCCTTACCGTGGCGGTACGCTGGGCGTATGGATGCGGGGCACACTGGTTCTTGAGAAATAAGGTCTTTCTCTTGGAGGAAGTGGTCTTGTGAATGCTCGAGATATTGCCGTTGCCGCCGTCGCGTTGATGCTTGGTTGCCTTGGTCCTACGGCCGCGCTCGTCGCGGGTATGCAGGGGACATGCGGGGCTGCTCCTATTGTGGTCGGCGCGCTGATCGCGGCCACGCTGCTGGGAAGCGCCGGTGTTGTCCTTTGTCGCGACGATGAGGACGAGGTGCCGGGGTCGCGACGCTAACTGTTGTGAGATCGGCCGCCGGTCATAGACGAAGATGAAGGCCGCCGCAGGGGGAAAGGTTCCCTTGCGGCGGTTTTGCTGTTAAGGCTGTTGAATGCGGCGCGTTGGCACTACCAGCTTTTCTCGATATCGCGGATGCGCCGATAGAGCCACTCGTTTTGCGGCGCCTGGATATCGTGTTTGGCTGCGAGGCGGCAGATGGTGCCCGCGAACTCATCAACCTCGGTTTTGCGCCTTGCGATGCGGTCTTGAGCCATCGAGGGCATACCGGCGGGGTCGATTCCCTCGATGAGGTGCACCATTTGCGTCAGGTCTGCCTCGGTCAGCTCAACGCCCTCGGCGTTGGCGACCGCAAGCGTTTCGCGCATGGCGGAAACAAAGCAGCGACGCTGCTCGGAGCCCGGCTCCGTGGCGCTTCCGTAGGTCCCGCCGTAGGCCATGCAGGTCTGATTGATGCCGTCGTTGAGCATGAGTTTGGCCCACATGCGGTGCGCAATGTCGCTCTCGACGGTATGGGCGATGCCGCAGCGTGTGTAGAGCTCGTCGATGGCGGTGACGGTTGCGGGCTCGGTGCCTGCTGCCGCGCCAAAGCGAATCTCGCCCGCATTGGTAAAGGTGAGCGCGCCGTCGAGGAATACGGCGTCCATGCCCTGGCAGATACCCAGGACGGTGCGCTTCCAGCCAAAGTGCTCGGCAATCTTTTGCTCGCTCGTAATGCCGTTGCACAGCGAGGCGATGAGCGTGTTGGGTCCCACGACGCGCTCCATAGTCTTGAGTGCTTGGTTGAGTCCCGTCGTCTTGACCGTGAGAATGACCAGATCGGCGGGCGTTGCCTCGCTGACGCGCACGGACTTGAGTGCGCAGGGCTCGCCGTTGACCGTAAGGGTGTCGCCTGCGTGACGCTCGAAATGGCCGTCGTCCATAATGTATTCGACGGCATCGTTGCCGAGCGTCTTGGCAATCATGCTGCCATAGAGTAGGCCGACGCCACCCTTGCCGATAAAGGCAACCTTGTTGATCTGCACGTGAATCATCTCCTCATAAAAAGGCGCCCGCGTGCGGGGCGCCTGGTGGATTGTATGCCGCTGGAGCATGTAGCGTGCACCGGAGGTGGAATTTAGAAGAACAAACGCATGGGAGCTTATGCCGCGGGGCAGATGGCAAAAACGCGTGCGGGATATCCAACGCCATCGCGCACCTTGGGGAAGGTGCAGAAGATGACGGCACCCGTGGCGGGAAGCTCGTCCAGATGGTCCATGACTTCGATCTGATAGCGGTCGACCGAGAGGATGTATTGCTCGCCGGGATAGGGGTAGACGTCCTTGCGCGCGTGGTCATGCCCGGCTCCTTTCATCGGGCTTTTTGCTGATGTTAAAGCGATGCCGTGACGGCTCGATTTCTGCTGCGTTACGATACGTTCTCGATTGCGATTCCAGCGTGTTTCGATGGCGTGGCCGTTGTGTTTCGCTTCATTAGGGCTTCGAGGGGAGAGGAGGGGCAGTGCAATATCGCGTTGACCCCAAAAGCGGCAACCGTATCTCGGCGCTGGGGCTGGGTTGCATGAGGTTTCCCGGTGCGCCGGGACGCCCGGACGCGAAGACAGCCGATGCCATCATTTCCCGTGCGGTGGAGCAGGGGATTAACTACCTGGACACGGCCTATCTCTATCCCGGCAACGAGGCGTGCGTGGGCGCCTCGCTTGAGCGTTTGGAGCTGCGTGACCGGGTGTTGCTGGCGACTAAGTTGCCGCACGCTTCGTGCAAGTGCGCGGCGGATTTTGACCGGTTCTTCGACGAACAGTTGCGCCGCCTGCGGACCGACCATATCGACTATTACCTCATGCACAACATCACTTCGCCCGCCCAGTGGGAGCGCGTGGTGGCGTTGGGTATCGAGGACTGGATCGCGCGTCAAAAGGCGGCGGGGCGCATTCTCCAGATTGGCTTTTCGTATCACGGCAGCGCGGCGGATTTCCTGACGATGCTTGACGCATATGACTGGGATTTTTGCCAGATCCAGTACAACTATGCCGGCGAGCGTTACCAAGCGGGAACGGCAGGACTCATGGCGGCTGCGGAGCGCGGGCTCGCGGTGTTTGTGATGGAACCGCTTTTGGGTGGACGCCTGGCGGGCAAGCTGCCCCCGCGGGCCCGCGCCGTGCTCGATGGCGCTCGTGACCCGCATTTGCGCACTCCTGCCGCCTGGGGGCTTTCGTGGGTGTGGAACCATCCTCAGGTGACGATGCTGCTTTCGGGTATGACCAATACCGCGCAAGTGGATGAGAACGCGGCGTTGGCCGATCGGGCTCTGCCGGATTCGATGACAGTTACCCAGCTCGATGTCATCGCACGTGTGCTGGGAGAGTTTGAGAAATCGAATCGCGTGCCCTGTACGGGGTGCGGCTACTGCATGCCGTGCCCCAAGGGCATCAATATTCCCGGTTGCTTTGGCGCCTACAACGCGAGCTACGCGCATAGTTGGTTTACGGGGCTGTCTCAATACTTTACGGCGAGCGCGGTGCGCACAAGCGAGCCCAAGCTGGTGAGCAATTGCGTCAAGTGCGGCAAATGCGCACGACACTGTCCGCAGCACATTGATATTCCCGAGCGTCTCGACGATGTGCGCCGACGTTTCCAGCCTGGTCCCGTGACGGCGGTGCTTAAGGCCTTCGGCAAAACGCGCTCCTCATGACCCTTTTATAACTTGCGGTGAAATAGTTCCTGTTTGCGGCAGAATAGGGGCCAAAGGGGGTGCGGACAGAAAGTTGGACCGCGGGGCGGTCCGGACTGGAGGTTCGCATG
>URNJ01000167.1 GCA_900549215.1 uncultured Collinsella sp. | reverse complement strand
TCCAAACCCGCCGATGGAGTTGACGAACCACCACAGATGCGGCCCTTCGGCATCAAACGAAGCATCAAAGCCCTTGGATGCGGCAGCAAACGCATCGGCGGACGGCGAACCCACCAGCACGACATCGCAGCCATCAAAGCCGTGCGCAAACGCATCGGCAAAGTCATCGGCAAACGCGACCAGGCGGTCACCGGGACGCACAATACCCAGCTGCGACAGCGCTGCCGGCACATGCGGAGCCGCAAGCAACTGCGCCCCACGCGCGCCGGTCCTCAAAGCCCAAGCCTCTTCTAGCTGCTGTACGCCCACACGGCACCGCCCCTTCATAAGCAAAATCCCACGATGCGGGTGTTCCCCGCATCGTGGGCAACGGCTGCAGTATAGCGCCGATACGCGACGAGACGCCTAGATGTTGAGCGCGTGGTAGTTCACGTTGGCACCCGAAGCGTCAACGGACACGCCATAGGCCTCAGGGTAGATACGCGTCGAGAACACGAGCGCGCCATCGTTCACAAACACCTCGACCGACGAGACATCGCCAACAATGCGTACGTTACGAACCTCGTCGACGGGCTCCCAGCGCACGGTGCGGCCGCGGCCGGCAGAAGCGCGCGACTCATCCGCGAAGCGCATCTCAAAGCGCGCGGGCAGTTCGGCCTCAGCGGCCACAAACGCCAGCTTCAGCTCGCCATCAACGGTTGCGGCAAACGCGTCGTCGACACCGTCGGCAACAACGTCAAAGCAAGTATCGCCAGCAACCTCCAACGAGCCCTCCCCCACACGCACCGAGGCATAATGGAGCTCGATCTCGCGCGCCGGCTGCTGCAGCACCACGCCGTCGGAACCGGCCGTGAGCTCACGCGGTACCGTCATGCAGTGCTGCCAGCCGCACGCCACGGTGGGCGCATTGTCATAGGACGGCTCATCGGGCATGCCCATCCAGCCGATCAGAATGTGGCGACCATCCTCGGACGTAAACTCCTGCGGCGCATAGAAGTCAAAACCGGCGTCCCACAGGCGGAACTCGCCCAGCTCATAAGCGTCATTGCCACCCGTAATGTCGCCCGTTACAGGCATGTAGCCCGCTGTATACACATTGCCGCGGTCCCAACGACCGCCCTCGAGCCCCTGGGGCGAGAAGGAAAGGAACTTCCCCGGCACACCGCCATCCGCCTCAAGCTCAAGGTATCCCGGGCACTCCCACATAAAGCCAAAGCGCTCGGGCGTAGACACACGGCTCTCGAGCTCCCAGCACAGCATATCGGCCGAGCCATACACCAAGATCTCGCCCACATCGCGTCCGGCACCCTCGCCGTGCATGGCGCAAAATCGACTATCGACATGCGGCCCGTCCACGCGACGACGCGCGCCCAGCACCATGTGGTAACGCCCATCATCATCGCGCCACACCTTGGGGTCACGCACGTGGCAGGTCAAATCCTCAGGATAATCCTCGGACGCCAGCACCACGCGCTTTTGACTGAACTCCCGACCGGCAAGGCCATCAACGCTCTCGACATAAACAGTATCGGCGCGGCGGCCGGTATTGACGTAGTCGTACGTGCCGTCCGCATCGGAAAGCTTAACGTTGCCCGTGTACAGCACGCGAATGCGACCGTCCTCGGCAAGCGCGGAGCCCGAATACACGCCATGGCAATCGAACGGCTCGTCGGGCAGCAATGGGGCGCCAACATATTCCCAGTTCATAAGGTCGCGACTTGTGGCATGGCCCCACATCTTGACGCCGCCGTTCACATCAAACGGGGCATACTGGAAGTACGCGTGAAATACGCCATCTGCCTGGCAAAGACCGTTGGGGTCGTTGAGCCAGCCCGCCGGCGGCATAATATGAAAGCGCTGGCCATATGCGCCGTGGCCACATTCGGCGGCAGCCGTCTCGACGGCGGCAACGAGCTTGGCCAAGTCACGTCCCAATGCATTAGACATATTGGATTCCAATCGAATCGAAAGCGACAAGGCGCCGGTGATCGGCGCCAATATAGATGGAAAACACCCGCGGGCACGCAAACCCGCGGGCACTCCCAGCGAAATACTTAGGCCTGCTCGGAAGCCTTGGGCTCGTCCTTGTACAGGACAAACGAAACGCCAAAGGAAACCAGCGCGGCGACCGCAAACATGATCGCGTACTGCACGGGCTGGGCCAGGCACAGCAGGATACCGAAGATACCGGTAACACCCGTGCCGGAAGCGGCCAGCGAGGTGAGCGCGCAGACCAGGGCACCGCAACCGCCGCCGATGCAGCCGGCGATGAAGGGCTTAAAGAAGCGCAGGTTCACACCAAAGATGGCAGGCTCGGTAATGCCCATAAAGGCGGACAGAGCCGAAGGAAGCGCCAGGCCCTTGATCTTTGCATCGCGGGTCTTAAAGGCAACGGCGAGCGCGGCTCCACCCTGGGCGATGTTGGCAGCGCTGGCGATGGGAAGCCAATAGGTCACGCCGTACTGGGCGAGCTGGCCCAGGTCGATGGCGGTGTACATCTGGTGGATACCGGTGACGACCGTAGGCGCATAGAACAGACCGACGATAAAGGAACCGACACCAAAGGGCAGGGTGAGCAGGGCTTGAATCAGACCGAGGACGGCGTTCTCGGCCCAGACAAAGATGGGGCCGACGGCAACGAGGGTCACGAGTACGGTCACGAACACAGAGACAAGCGGGGTCACAAAGAGGTCGAACATCTCGGGAACGATCTTGTGCAGGCGCTTCTCGAGGAAGGCCAGAATGGCGCAGGCGATAACGATGGGGATAACGTGGCCCTGATAGCCGACCCACTCAAAGCTGTACACGCCGGGAATGACGGTGACCATGGTCTGCACGCCCTCGGAGGCAACCGTGTAGGCGCTCTGCAGCGAGGAGTTGATGAATGCGCCACCGACGACAGCACCCAGGTACGGGTTGGCGCCGAAGGCCTTAGCAGCGGAGTAACCAATCAGGATCTGCAGGAAGCCAAAGGACGTGCCCGAGACCAGATCGGCGATCTTGTAGATAAAGTTATTGGTATCGAGCGCGATAAAGCCGTTGGAGGCCATAAAGTTGAGGGCGCTCATGATTCCCAGCAGCAGGCCCGAGGCCACGATGGCGGGGATGATGGGGACGAAGATATCGCCGAGCACCTTAATGGCGCGCATAAAGACGTTCTGCTGCTGAGCCGCGGCCTCCTTGACCTCGGCCTTGGTGGCAGCCTCGATGCCGCTGAGCGCGATGAACTCGTCGTAGACCTTGTTAACGGTGCCGGTGCCAAAAATAATCTGGAGCTGGCCCTGAGCCTCAAAGACGCCCTTGGCGCCGTCGATGTTCTCGATAGCCTCCTTGTCGACCTTGGCGTTGTCGGCAATCACCAGACGCAGACGCGTAGCGCAGTGCGCGGCAGACACGACGTTGCCGGCGCCTCCGATGTTGTCGAGCACCTCTTGGGCTGATTTGCGGTAGTCCATGACTTCCCTTTCCTCCAACGGGCGCATTTGCACCCGGCCATCTTTGACACTTACACTGTAATCGTTTTCAGTTTCATATGTCTGTAATCGTTTTCATATAGCGGTGAACGGTCGTTATTTGACGGTGAAAGGTAATTTTGAGGCAAAAACAGGGGGGGGTCGGAGGCCGGAAGACGCGCCCAAAGTCTAGACATTCATCAGTTGATGGCCGAGCTTGAGCGTCTTCAAACCGCTCTCCCCCTCCGCGCCATCGAGCGTGTTGAGCAACATATTGGTCGCCTCGACGCCGCTGGTCAGGTAGCCGTAATGCACGGTGGGAATGCCACCCGTCAGCGCACGCAAAAATGCGTTGTCGCCAAAACCGCTCACGCGACGCACGCCCTCGCCCACGCCACGCACCTCGTCAAGAGCGCGCAGGG
>URNJ01000166.1 GCA_900549215.1 uncultured Collinsella sp. | reverse complement strand
GCCGCGCCAAGGAAGCCGGATTCGTATGCATATGCGAAAAGAAGGAGCTCAAGGCCGGCGACAAGGTGTACGCCGCCAACCACGGCAAGGACCTTATGCTCGTCAACCTGGGCACCGCCCCGCTCGAGCAGGGCTTTAACATCCTGGGCGCCCACGTGGACTCGCCGCGTCTGGACCTCAAGCAAAACCCCGCCTTCGAGGCCGGCGACATGGCCTACCTCGACACGCACTACTACGGCGGCGCCAAGAGCTACCACTGGGTGGCCTCCCCGCTTGCACTCGTGGGCGTCATCTGCAAAAAGGACGGCACCACCGTCGACATCAACATCGGCGACAAGACGGACGACCCGGTCTTTACCATCTCCGACCTGCTGATCCACCTCTCGAGTGAGCAGATGTCCAAGCCTGCCAAGGATGCCGTCGACGCCGAGATCCTCGACGTGATCGTGGGCGGCCGCCCCGTCAAGTTTGACGAGGACGACAAGGACGCCCCCAAGGAGCCCGTCAAGCAGATGTTCCTGGACATCCTCAAGGAGCAGTACGACGTCGAGGAGGAGGACTTCCTCTCCGCCGAGATCGAGGTCGTGCCCGCCGGCCCCGCCCGCGACATGGGCCTCGACCGCTCCATGATTCTGGGCTATGGCCACGACGACCGCGTCTGCGCCTATCCGTCCATGCTCGCCCAGATTAATGTGGCCAATGTCGAGCGCACGAGCATCACGCTCATCGTCGACAAGGAGGAGATCGGTTCCGTGGGTGCCACCGGCATGACGAGCCGCTTCTTCGAGAACACCGTCGCCGAGATCATGGCACTCGCCGGCGAGGATAGCCCGCTGGCCCTGCGCCGCGCGCTCGCCCGCAGCCGCATGCTTTCCTCTGACGTGTCCGCCGGCTTCGACCCGGGCTACGCCGGCAAGTTCGAGACCAAGAACGCGGCCTTTATGGGTCGCGGCCTGTGCTTTAACAAGTACACGGGCAGCCGCGGCAAGGGCGGCTCCAACGACGCCGATGCCGAGTACGTGGCCCTCATCCGCGACATCATGGACGAGGCCGGCGTGGACTTCCAGACCTGCGAGCTCGGTCGCGTCAACGCGGGCGGCGGCGGCACCATCGCCTACATCATGGCCAAGTACGGTATGAACGTCATCGACTCCGGCGTTGCCGTCCTGTCCATGCACGCCCTGTGGGAGGTCGCCAACAAGGCCGACATCTACGAGGCATATCGCGGCTACAAGGCCTTCCTCGAGCGCGCCTAACCAACCCTTCGTCAGTTGCGGTGAAATACGGACTAAACTGGCCCATAAACGGCCAAAACAGACCGTATTCCACCGCAACTTCCTTTTTGGCAGAGGAGAGTCCATGCTGCAGGTCATCATTTCGCCCGCCAAGCAGATGCGCGTGGCCCAAGATGCTTTTGAAGTCCTGGGCATCCCGCCCTTTGTGCGCGAGACGGCTCGTCTCCACCGCGCACTGCTAGATATCGAGCGGAATGAAGGCGACAGCGGCCTACAAGCTCTGTGGAACGTGAGTGACAAACTGTTGGGGCCTTGTCTCGACATTTTGCATGAGTTCGAGCCCATCCTGAAAAACGGCGATCTCGACAATCCCGCGCTCGCCCGTCACCTCTCCCCTGCCGTCATGTCCTATCACGGCATTCAATACCAGAGCATGGCACCCGAGGTAATGGATGCCGAACAGCTCGCCTGGCTGCAAAGCCACCTGTGGATCCTCTCCGGCCTCTACGGGTGCGTTCGTCCCTTTCATGCCGTCGAACCGTATCGGCTGGAGATGGGCGCGAAGCTCGCCGTTGACGATGCCCGAGACCTCTACGCATTTTGGAGCGACAAGCTCGCGCGGGCTATCGTCCCGGCAGGCTCAAACACCACGATCGTCAACCTCGCCAGCGTAGAGTATGCCAAAGCCGTTCTGCCACACCTCGCGGGCGACGCCACAGCCGTCACACGCCTCTTTGGCGAGGGCATCCGCAACGGGAAGCCCATCCAACGGTCGACCGCCAGCAAAAAGGCGCGCGGCTCCATGGTGCGGTGGATGGCAGAAAACAAGCTCGAGGATGCAAGCGAACTTACCGCATTCAACATCGGCTATCGTCACATCCCCGAGCTTTCAGACAAAAACACCCTGGTTTTCATGAACGCGCAGGCACAATAGGCCCGCCGTTTCCAAACACCCCGTTACTCCGCCAAGCCATCGGCCTTTGCAATCTCGCTCGTCGAGCCATCTTGGTAGGTAATCTTAACGTGCTCTACGTCGGATACCGTAACGCCTGACGGAGGTTCCAGACGCCACTCCGTCAGAGCGATATCCATGGTCGTGGGCACATCGCCCTGATTTTTGAGCTTCACCGTGAGTGTTTTGAGTGCCTCATCAAACGTCACGCGTTCGATTTCTTCACCCGGAATAGACCCGCCGCTCAACTGCAGCTGCACAAACTCGTCGCGCGGATACCAATAGTCGCCCCGCGCGGCAACGGTATTACCGCCCGTAACCTTCACTGTCATGATCGGCAGGGCATCGTCGGCCTCGAACTCCCATGCAGCGCCGCCGCGACCACCAAACGTCCAGATACAAAAGGCAATCACCAGCACGGCAAGCACCGCAAAACCAATCGCAACAAGGCCATGGTGCGCACGGCTTTCCTCGGCCGATACGTCCCATTGCGTCTCTCGATATAGATGCTTGTCTTCCATGTTCGCCTCCCCACAGGCACGCTCGTTGGCCCAATCGTACCCATTCAGGCTATACTTGAGCCCATGACATAACGGGGAGCTTGCAGGACAAGACGGCAGGCTGAGATTGGGCGCGCCCGCCCTGACCCGCAAACCTGATATGGGTAATGCCAACGAAGGGAGCCGTGCCAATGAGCACACAGACCGAGCCCAAGCTCGTCACGCAAATCGACTTCGCCCGTGCCGGGCAGATCACGCCGCAGATGAAGGAAGTCGCCGAGCGCGAGCATCGCGACCCCGAGTACATCCGCGAGCGCGTGGCCGACGGCCGCATCGCCATTCCCGCCAACATCGTGCACATCAAAAAAGGCATGCGCGCCTTTGGCGTCGGTGAGGGCCTGTCCACCAAGGTCAACGTGAACTTGGGCATCTCGGGCGACAAGGCCGATGCCGCCGAGGAATGGAAGAAGGTCAAGATCGCCGAGGACTTTGGCGCCGACGCCATCATGGACCTCTCCAACTCGGGCAAGACGCGCCAGTTCCGCCAGCAGCTCATCGACGAGACGCCGCTCATGGTAGGCACCGTCCCCATGTACGACGCCATCGGCTACATGGAAAAGCCGCTGGTCAAGCTCACCAAGGACGACCTGTTCGAAGTCGTGCGCGCGCATGCCGAGGACGGCGTGGACTTTATGACCATTCACTGCGGCATCAACAAGTCGGTCACCAAGACCTTTAAGGAGACCGGCCGCCTGATGAACATCGTGAGCCGCGGCGGCTCACTGCTGTTTGGCTGGATGGAGGTCACCGGTAACGAGAACCCGTTCTACGAGTTCTACGACGAGGTGCTCGAGATCTGCCACGAGTACGACGTGACCATCTCGCTCGGCGACTCCTGCCGCCCGGGCTGTCTCTACGATTCCAACGACGCCACCGAGACTGCCGAGATGATCGAGCTGGGCAAGCTGTGCAAGCGCGCATGGGCCGCGGGCGTCCAGGTCATGGTCGAGGGACCGGGCCACATGGCACTCGACGAGATCGCCGCCAATATGAAGCTGCAGAAGCGCCTGTGCCACAACGCCCCGTTCTATGTGCTGGGGCCGCTGGTGACCGATATCGGCGTGGGTTACGACCACATCACCGCTGCCATCGGCGGCGGCATCTCCCACCCCTCCCGGGGCGGCCTTCCCTCGGTGGC
>URNJ01000165.1 GCA_900549215.1 uncultured Collinsella sp. | reverse complement strand
CCGCATGGAGATTCGCGTCGACGTTCACGGCACCTCCTGCCACGGCTCCGCTCCCGACCGCGGCGATAACGCCATTTACAAGATGGCCGACATCATCGCCGACGTCCGCGCCCTCAACAACAACGGCTGCGACGAGTCGACCGACATCAAGGGTCTCGTCAAGATGCTCGACCCCAAGTACAACCCCGAGCACTTCGAGGACGCCCGCTTCCTGGGCCGCGGCACCTGCACCGTCAGCCAGATCTTCTACACCAGCCCCAGCCGTTGCGCCGTGGCTGATTCCTGCGCCATCTCCATCGACCGTCGCATGACCGCCGGTGAGACCTGGGAGTCCTGCCTGGACGAGATCCGCAACCTGCCGGCCGCCAAGAAGTACGGCGACGACGTGAAGGTCTCCATGTACATGTACGACCGTCCGTCCTGGACCGGCGAGGTCTACGAGACCGAGGCTTACTTCCCCACGTGGATCAACAAGGAGACCGCTCCGCACGTCAAGGCCCTCGTCGACGCCCACAAGGCCATGTTCGGTGACGAGCGCATCGGCTGCGAGCCCAGCATGGACAAGCGCACTGGTCGTCCACTGTGCGACAAGTGGACCTTCTCCACGAACTGTGTTTCCATCCAGGGCCGCTATGGCATCCCCTGCGTGGGCTTTGGCCCGGGTGCCGAGTCTCAGGCTCACGCTCCCAACGAGGTCACCTACAAGGACGACCTGGTCACCGCTGCCGCCATGTACGTGGCTGCCCTGAACCTCTACGATCCGAGCCAGGCCGATGGCGACGCCACCGTGTTCCGCGCCGGTCTGACCAACAACAAGATCGATTAGTCCCATTCCTCGATTTTGTTGAGCCGGGGGCCGCTCGTGTCCCCGGCATCCCCTGTTGACTCGGGGCCCGCGGTCGTTATCTCCCATGCTTCCTCAACGGTGGCGGGTCCTCGTCATAGTGCTCTGCATGTTCTAGCCACACGCGCATGCCGGAGCACGTCTACTCATTGCGATCGTTTCACCTTTAGAAAGGACATTTACATGGACGTCAAGTTTACCGAGCTCGTCGAGCAGCTGAACGGCCTCGATTTTAAGGGTATGTACGGCAGCGACTTCCTGCACACCTGGGACAAGACCACCGATGAGCTCAAGGCGCTCTACATCGTCGCCGACGCCCTGCGCGAGCTGCGCGAGAACAACGTTTCGTCCAAGATCTTCGACTCGGGCCTGGCCGTCTCCCTGTTCCGTGACAACTCCACCCGTACGCGCTTCTCCTTCTCTAAGGCCGCCAACCTGCTCGGCCTTGAGCTGCAGGACCTGGACGAGAAGAAGTCCCAGATCGCTCACGGCGAGACCGTCCGCGAGACCGCTACCATGATCTCCTTCATGGCCGACGTCATCGGCATCCGCGATGACATGTACATCGGCAAGGGCGACGCCTACATGGCCGAGGTCTCCGAGTCTGTCCAGCAGGCTTACGAGGACGGCGTTCTGGATCACCGTCCCACGCTCATCTCCCTGCAGTCCGACTCCGATCACCCCACGCAGTCCTCTGCCGACATGCTCTACCTCATCAACGAGTTTGGCGGCCTCGAGAACCTCAAGGGCAAGAAGGTTGCCGTCACCTGGGCTTATTCGCCCTCTTACGGCAAGCCGCTGTCCTGCCCGCAGTCGCTGATCAGCCTGCTGCCCCGCTTTGGCATGGACGTCACCCTGGCCCACCCCGAGGGCTACGACCTCATGCCTGAGGTCGTCGAGCGCGCCAAGGGTTATGCCGCCGAGTCCGGCACCACCTTTAAGCAGGTCAACACTATGGCCGAGGCCTTCGAGGGCGCCGACATCGTGATCCCCAAGAGCTGGGCTCCGTTTGCCGCCATGGAGAAGCGCACCAACCTGTACGCCGAGGGCGACGACGCCGGCATCGCCGCGCTCGAGAAGGAGCTGCTCGCCCAGAACGCCACCCATCAGGACTGGTGCTCCACGACCGAGCTCATGAAGAAGACTGCCAACGGCCAGGACACCATCTTTATGCACCCGCTGCCCGCCGACATCTCCGGTGTCTCCTGCGAGCACGGCGAGGTTAACGCCGACGTCTTCGACATGCACCGCGTGGGCATGTACAAGGAGGCCAGCTACAAGCCGTACGCCATCGCAGCCATGATGTTCCTGCAGAAGGTTGCCGATCCCGCCGCTACCCTCAAGGCCCTCGACGAGCGCAACACCGCCCGTTGGCTCCAGGCCTAAAGCCGGGTTGAGGTAAGCCATGTAAAGGGGGCGCTCTGCCAACCGGCGGGGTGCCCCTTTTTGCATCGCGGGCGTGCGGGATAAGCGCTTTCGATGTAGATGCCCGCGGCGCGAGTTATGGGTACGATGGTTTCAGGGGAGGTATCACCATGAAACTTGGATGCGTCATTATGGCTTCGGGCGAGGGCAAGCGGTTTGGCTCTAACAAGATGCTTGCCGATATCTATGGCGAGCCGCTGATTGCCCGGACCATCGATTCGGTTCCCCGGGGCTTTGACGTCGTGGTTTCGACGCGTTGGCCCGAGGTCGCCCAGATTTGCGAGGACAAGCATTGCCCGTGCGTGCTGCACGATGGCGAGCTGCGCAGCGAAAGCGTCCGTGCGGGCCTTTCGTGGGGAGTCGAACGCAACTGGAAAGGTTGCCTCTTTTTGCCGGGCGACCAGCCGCTCGTGAGTTCGGGTTCTTTTGAGGCTATGGTTCGTGCGTTTGACGAGTGTGGCCGCAAACATCCGGTGCGTCTTGCGTGCAACGGTGAGCCTTCGAGCCCGGTGCTCTTTCCGGCGGAACTGTTCGATGCACTTATGTGTCTTGAGGGCAAGGACGGCGGCGGTTCGATCCTCAAGGACCGTACCGACGTGGTGCTGGTCGAGGCGCGTGCCTACGAGCTGTGGGACGTCGATACCGCCAAGGGACAGCAACGCATAACGGAGCATATCGCCGCCTGCTCGTATTTTGATCGCGTGGCCAACTGCATCAATCAATAAGGAGCAATTATGATCATCATCAAAAACGGCGCGCTCGTGACGCCCCAGGGGCTTCGCCGCGCCGATCTTGCCATGGAGGGCGATAAGATTGTGCGGATCGCCGCGGCAATCGAGCCGGGCGAGGGCGATACCGTCCAGGACGCCACCGACTGTTGGGTGTTCCCCGGCTTTATCGACGGCCACACGCACATGCAGTGCTGGACTGGCATGGATTGGACGGCCGATAGCTTTGAGACC
Source organism: uncultured Collinsella sp. (assembly GCA_900549215.1). Classification (GTDB taxonomy): domain Bacteria; phylum Actinomycetota; class Coriobacteriia; order Coriobacteriales; family Coriobacteriaceae; genus Collinsella. The sequence goes on along the minus strand of URNJ01000165.1, from coordinate 673 downwards.
GGTACGCGTGCGGCTGCCTGCGGCGGTACGACGACCATCGTGGACTACGCGACGGCCGATCGCGGCGTGACCATGCCCGATGCATTGGCCGAGTGGCACCGCCGCGCCGACGGAACCTGCACGGCCAACTACGCGTTTCATATGGCACTCGCCGAGTGGAATGAACGCAACCGCGCCGATCTTTCGGCCATGCGCGAGGCGGGCGTGTCGTCGTTTAAGACCTACTTTGCCTATGACCACCTGCGCCTGGACGACGCCGAGACGCTCGAGGTGCTGGAGGAACTCAAGCGCGTGGGCGGCATGCTCTGCGTGCATTGCGAGAACGGTACGCTGGTGAATGAACTGCAGAAGCGCGTGTACGAGCAGGGGATTCATGGGCCCGAGGGGCATGCGCTCAGCCGTCCGGACGTGTGCGAGGGTGAGGCCGTGAGTCGTCTGCTGTATCTGGCGCACTTAGCCGGGGACGCTCCAGTCAATGTGGTGCACCTTTCGACCAAGCTGGGGCTCGAGGCCATTCGCGCTGCCAAAGCGCGCGGGCAGAAGAACATCTATGTCGAGACCTGCCCTCAGTATCTGATGCTCGACGATACTTGCTACTTGGAGCAGGGCGAGGACGGCTTTGCGGGTGCCAAGTATGTGATGAGCCCGCCACTGCGCCATGCCGGCGACCGTG
>URNJ01000164.1 GCA_900549215.1 uncultured Collinsella sp. | reverse complement strand
CGCCTTTACGCAAAACACCGCCGACATCGTCGTCGGGGCCACCGACCCCGCCGAGAAGACCCCCTATGAGCCGTACTACAACTTTGACGAGCCGCTGCGCCGTATTCCCAACCACCGCGTGCTGGCTATCGACCGCGGTGAGCACGAGGGCAAGCTCCGCGTGCGCGTGAACGTCGACGGCGCTGCCGCCACGGCACGCCTCGGCAGCCGTTGGCCCCGACGCCAGGGCGTGTTTGCTCCCATCTTCGATGCCGCCATCGCTGACGGTTACAAGCGCCTCATGGCCCCCTCGCTGGAGCGCGAGGCCCGCGCCAAACTCACCGTTCGTGCCCAGACCGAGGCCATCAACGTCTTTGCCAAGAATCTTGAGGGCCTGCTCTCGGCACGCCCCGTCCGCGGCGCCCGTGTGCTCGCGCTCGATCCGGGCTACCGCACCGGCTGCAAGGGCGCCGTCATGGACGAGACCGGCAAGCTGCTCGACCACGGCGTAGTCTACCCCACCCGTCAGCGACACGACGCCCCCGCCACAAGGGGCGACCCCCCCCGCCTCGTCAAGAAGGACGGCGTCAACACCATCGTCATCGGCAACGGCACCGCCAGCCGCGAGACCGAAGAAGTCGTCTCGGAGTTCATTGCCGAGCAGGCACCTGGACTGCGATACACCATCGTCAACGAGGCCGGCGCGTCGGTGTACTCCGCCTCCGAGCTCGCCAGCCAGGAATATCCCGACCTGGACGTCACCGTGCGTGGCGCCATGAGCCTGGGCCGTCGCCTGCAAGACCCGCTGGCAGAACTCGTCAAGATTCCGCCCCAGTCCATCGGCGTTGGTCAATACCAGCACGACCTTGACCAGGCCGAGCTTTCGCGCACCCTGGGCCATGTGGTGGAGGACGTCGTCAACCGTGTGGGCGTCGACGTCAACACCGCGAGCGCAAGTCTGCTGGGATACGTATCGGGCATCACGCCGAGCGTGGCCAAAAACATCGTGGCCTACCGCGAGGAAAACGGCGCCTTTACCGATCGCCGCCAGCTTAAGAAGGTCCCCAAGCTGGGACCCAAGGCATATCTCAACGCCGCGGGCTTTTTGCGCATCAGCGGCGGCAAGAACCCGCTCGACGCGACGAGCGTCCACCCCGAAAGCTACGAGGTGACCACGTCCGTCTTGGAACGCGCCGGCGTTGCGGCAAGCGAGCTCAGCCGCGGCGGCGTGCCCGACATCGAGCGCCGCCTGGGCAGCATCTCGGCGCTGGCAAGCGACCTGGGCTGCGGTACCCTGACGCTCATCGACATCGTCAACGAGCTCAAGAAGCCCGGTCGCGACCCGCGCGACGACGCACCCGAGGTGGTCTTTAGCCGCTCGGCGCTTTCCATCGACGACCTGGAACCCGGCATGGAACTCAAGGGCACGGTGCGCAACGTTGTGGACTTTGGCGCCTTCGTCGACGTGGGAGTGCACCAGGACGGCCTCGTGCACATCTCCAAACTGGCCAACCGCTTCGTCAAGCACCCGAGCGACGTGGTGCGCGTCGGTGACACGGTCAAGGTGTGGGTCGAAAAGGTCGATCGCGACCGCAAGAAGATCTCCCTCACCATGGTGCAGGGGAAGTAAACCGCCAAAGCAAGGGTACCCCCTGTAGCGACGTGCAAAATCGCGAGTATTCTGCAATTTCCGCCGCTCCGAACGCCCCTCAGAGGCAATAACGTCAAAAACAGCCCCCGTTTTAGCGTCGTCAGAGCCAAAACGGGGGCTGTTCCGTGCTTCAACCAGCTGGTAAAAGCCTTTACCTTGCTGAATACTCTCAATTTTGCACGGCGCAGGCGGGGGGTACCTTTGCCCACGGCAGGATATGGAAGCCTATCACCAACCTACCGGCAAGTTCGTGTCGGCAGCCCTGGCCTTTTCTTTGCCTAGCGCGACCCTCGCGAAGCGCGTGAGCGATAGGGAAAGGAAAGGCCGGGGCGAACAACTCGCAGCGCAGCCAGTGTTCGCGTTACGGCAGGATATGGAAACCGAGCGAGGCGATATCCTTGGCAAAGCCGCGGACGGTATCGAGCGAGACCTCGTACGGATCACGGCCGATGTTCTTGCGCTTGGCCAGGATGCTGTTGGACACCGTGATGATCTGGCAACCGCAGGCTTCGGCCTGGTAGATGTTGATGAGCTCGCGCGTGGATGCCCACAGGACCTCGCAGTTGGGCTTGACGGCGGCCTTCTTGACCGACTCCGTCACAAACGGAATGGGATCGACGCCGGTATCGGCGATACGGCCGGCAAAGAGCGAGATGATGGACGGCGTCTCGGCGTCAACGGCCTCGACCATCTCATCGACCTGCTCGGGCGTAAAGATGGTAGTGACGTTGACCTTGATGCCGTAGGCCGAAAGCTTGCGGACCAGCTCGGCGGTGGACTCGCCCTTGGTGGTCACGCATGGAATCTTGACGTAGACGTTCTCGGCCCAGGTAGCGATCTCGCGAGCCTCGACCTCCATGGTCTCGACGTCGTCGGCAAAGACCTCAAACGAGACGGACACATCAGTGATGTGGGTCAAGACCTCCTTGGCAAACGCGCGGTAATCCGTCACGCCGCCCTTCTTCATAAGGGACGGGTTGGTCGTGAAACCCTGAACGTTGCCGTTCTCGTACATGTCGAGCATGCCTTCGAGGTTTGCACCGTCAGCGAACACCTTGATTGCCATCTGCCTGATTCCTTTCGTTAGCATACGGCCGATAAACTGCTAAACACTTTACCTACGTTTATCAAGGCGTGAACTGCGGTTTTTTATCTTCTCGGCGAACGGTATAAACACCTCAGTGTTTGGATTGATAAATCGATTGAGCATGCAAAAGCAAAGAGTCGCAGTTTGAGCAAACGTCAGAACGCGGGATTCATTAGATGAGGCCGAAATGCTGCATCGCTGTGACGGTGCCGTCGTGTGCGACATCGTCGGTCACGTAGTCGGCGACCGCCTTGACCTCGGGCATGGCGTTGCCCATGGCGACAGCCGTCTCGACCGCAGCGAGCATGCCCAGGTCGTTACCCGAATCGCCGAAGCCAAAGGTGCGCGCGTTGCCGGTGCGACCCAGGTATTCCAGCGCTCGCGCCACGCCCACGCCCTTGTCGATGCCCTTGGGGCTCAGCTCGCGATTCTGACCACCGGTGTTGCACAGCTCAAACTCGCGATCGATAAAGCCATCATCGTTGGCTACGCGAGCCAGGTCGCTCGCGACGATGCCTACCTTGCCCACGCGCAGACGACCGTCGACGCGCATTTCCTCGGTGCTGTGCACCACAGAAGTGCCGATCAGAGACGACTGCTCAACGCCCGCGGGTTCCAGGGCAAAAGTAGCCACGTTGGTCTCGAAAAAGGCTTCAATCCCTGCCGCGGCCATACGGCGAGCGAGCTCCGCAACAATGTCTTCGTCAAAGCAGTCCTCATGCACCACGCGGCCCTCGACCTCGAGCGTGGCGCCTGCCATGGCAACGATGCCCGCGGGGTCGAGCGCACGCAAGCTGTCCGCGATGAGCCACAGGGGACGACCCGTGCAGATAAATGCCTGGTGTCCCGCGTCGCGCAGACGATGAAACGCCTCGACGACCGTCTGCGAGGGGTGAACCGCCGAAAAGTCCTTGTCGGTCATGTTGTCGGGATCGAACGACGTCAGCGTGCCGTCCACGTCAAAAAAGAGCACGGCGGAATCGGGGCACGCATCAATCATATGGGTTCCTTTCGGGGGCGAGAGTAAACGAAGTATCCATCATATAATGGAGCGACGCAACCAGAGAGGTCACCCATGGAATTTTACGCAAGCTGCCCCGAGGGCTTTGAGTCCGCACTCGCCGATGAGCTTAAACGCCTCGGGCTTTCGCATGTTCGCCGGCTGAAGGGCCGCGCTACATTTGAGGGCGAGCTCGAA
>URNJ01000163.1 GCA_900549215.1 uncultured Collinsella sp. | reverse complement strand
AAGTGAAGTGTCACGGCATCCGCGTAATCGGTATCCGAAACCTTGGCACCCGAATCCTGCGCCAAACGAAGCACTTGCTCGTACTGCGGATAGGCCACATGCACGTCAACAGGCACGACACTCGTCATCTCGACGATCTGCCCGGCCTCCTGAGCCGCGGCCACCGCCGCCTGCGTCGCCGCGGTATAGGCGCGCACCAAGCCACCAGGTCCCAACAGCGTGCCACCAAAATAGCGCGTCACCACGCAGCAAACATTTTTGAGCTCTGCGCCGCGCAACACCTCGAGCGTCGGCATACCGCTCGTGCGGCTCGGCTCACCATCATCGCTCTGGCGCTCGCGTCCATCGACTAAAATCCACGCGGGAACATTGTGTCGAGCGTCGTAATGATGCTTGCGAACCATCTCGATAAAGGCATTCGCCTCATCCTCGGACTCAATATGGACCAGCTGGGCAATAAACCGGCTCTTGCGGTCAACGAACTCGCCCGTAGCCTCAATATTCGATTGCAGAGTAAAATAGCTGTCCAACAAAGCCCCTCAACAAAATAAAGCGCAGCAACAAACAGCCTCAATAATACGGCAAAGACAGCACCGTTGACCTCGCCAACAAGAACGGAAACGCCAATGATACCGTCACCAACAGCGAGAACCCGTCAGCGCGAGCAAGGTGCCTTGAAAGACAAGGGCATTGACCTTATGGTCATGCCCGAAGGCTTGAAAGGCAGATTGCCGCGCTGACGGGTTCGCAGCGTCAACAAAGTGCTGAGTGGGCCGATAAGCCGGGTTCTGTCGTGAACGGTCATTTATCTTGTCTGCACGTTACCATGCAGCTCCACGCACGCTACCCGAACGCGGACCGGGCCGGCCCATAGCGTTCCTATTCGCGCTTGCTCCGGATGGGGCTTGCCAAGCCGCCGTGTTGCCACGACGCTGGTGGTCTCTTACACCACCGTTTCAGCTTTTCCCTTTACGCCTTGCGGCGCAGGTGGGAGTCTTCTTTTCTGCGGCGCTTTCCGTCGGATCACTCCGCCCGGCCGTTAGCCGGCATCCCGCCCTCTGGAGCCCGGACTTTCCTCACGCGTACTGCAAGCAGCACATCGCGCGACCGTCTGGCCCACTCAGCAGTGCAAGAGTGTAACACACCGTTGCCGCAGGCAATGGCACAACGCAAACGCTCGACACGATAAACCAAGAACCACACCATGCAGTACAATATGGTTGTCGATGGGCAACGTCGTCAGTCGAGACGCGACCGCGCTCCACACCCCTCCGTCTACTCGGTGTGTTCCCGCCTCCTCCCCGAGGCGGGATGTCGGCATATTTTTCATGCACCGACAACCCAATAGCCTATGGACAGCCCGGGCAGTATTACGCACGGACAGCATCGCACATCTCGGCAGCAAAAGCAAAAAGGGACCCGTCCATTGCGGACGGATCCCTTAAAACAAGTGATCGTCAAACCGATTTACTCGGCGTCGGTCTCCTCGTCCTTCTTCTCGGAAGGAAGCGGGGTAACCTCGATCTCGACGCCCAGAGTCTCAGCAGCGGACTTCATGGACAGGGAGATACGACGACGGTCGAGGTCGATCTCCATGACCTTGACCTGAACCTTGTCGCCCACGTGGGTGACCTGAGAAGGCTGATCGACGTGCTTGTTGGCCATCTCGGAGATGTGCACCAGGCCCTCGATGCCCTCGCCCAGATCGACGAAAGCGCCGAACGGGACAAGCTTGGTCACAGTGCCCTCGACGATAGCGCCAACGGGGTACTTCTTGACCAGTGCGCGCCACGGATCCTCGGTGGTCTGCTTGAGACCCAGGGAGATGCGCTCGCGGTTGAGATCGACGTCGAGAACCTCGACCTCGACCTCCTGGCCGACCTTGACAACCTCGGAAGGATGGTTGACGTGGTTCCAGGAGAGCTCGGAGATGTGGATGAGGCCGTCGATACCGCCGAGGTCGACGAAGGCGCCGAAGTCGACGATGGAGGAAACGGTGCCCTGGAGACGCATACCAGACTTGAGCTTGGACAGGATCTCGGAGCGCTCGGCCTTACGGGACTCCTCGAGCACGACGCGACGGGAGAGGACGACGTTGTTGCGGTTGCGGTCCATCTCGATGACGCGAGCCTCGATGCGGGTGCCCATGTAGGAGGTGAGGTCCTTGACGCGACGGAGGTCGACGAGGGAAGCGGGCAGGAAGCCACGCAGGCCGATGTCGAGGATCAGGCCGCCCTTGACAACCTCGATAACCTCGCCCTCGACGTTCTCGCCGGAGTTGAACTTCTCCTCGATGCGGTTCCAAGCACGCTCGTACTCGGCACGCTTCTTGGACAGGACCAGACGACCGTCCTTGTCCTCCTTCTGGAGAACCAGAGCCTCGATGGGATCACCGAGTGCAACGATGTCTGCAGGGTTAGCGTCCTTGCGGATGGACAGCTCGCGGACCGGGATAACGCCCTCGGACTTGAATCCGATGTCAACGAGCACCTCGTCATGCTCGATCTTAACGACAGTGCCGTTAACGAGATCGCCCTCATCAAAGTCGGTAATCGTACCGTCGATGAGGTTGTTCATCTCCTCCTCATTGACATCGTCAAGAGAGAAAATGGACGAGTTCTGAATCTCACTCAAAGGTGGACCCCTTTCGAACTACGGGGCCCCGATTGCTAGGACCTACAGAAGGGTGCGACAAGCACACAACGTTTAGGAACACTCGGGAGCCGACAGATACTAATGTGACGCTTATGCAATCACGTTCGTATAGGTTACGGGGAAATGAGTTCGATTTCAAGCGTGAACTGCGATTTTTTACTCGTGTGGAGACTTTTTCGTAATCTTATGAACACACGTCTCCGCAACTTGACGATAACCAGCCAGGCATTCGGCTTTGGGGTAAAGTATCCGGAGCCAACGATTCTAGATCGATTTTTCGAGAAAGGTGCCCGCGTGCTCAAAGCAGTCGTTTTCGATATGGACGAGACGCTTCTTAGCATCAACCTCAACGCGTTCATCCTTCGCTATTTTAAGGATGTCTCATCGATGCTCGCGGATATCGGGCGCCGCAGCCGCGGTGGCACGATGGCGCGCCTCGGCACCATCCTGGTCGACCTCAACGCCAATCGCCGCAGCGGCACGGACAACCGCACCAATCTTGAGTTTTACCAAGAAGAGGTCGAGCGCCGATGCGGGATCTGCCTCTCCGATCCCCTCATCTACGAGGCGTTTACCTACTATGACCGCGAAGTTCTTCCGTACAAGAACGACGATGTCATTAACGCCCACGCCATGCCGGGCGCACACGCCGCGCTCCAGGCCGTACATGACGCAGGGTTGCGCTGCGCGCTCTTTACCAACCCCAGCTTTCCCCAGGGCGCCATCGAGTGCCGCATGGGTTGGGGCGACCTGGCCGACGCTCCCTTTGAGCTCGTCACGCACATGGGAAACACCACCCGCTGCAAGCCCGATGCCACCTACTATCTAGAGCAGCTTCAGGTGATGGGACTCGAGCCACACGAGGTCCTTATGGTGGGCAACGATCCCAAACGCGACTTCCCGTCCCCCGATTGCGGCATCCAAACCGCCTTTGTGGGCCAAGGCAAGCCCAGCCGAGCCACCTGGCGCGGAACCATGGAAGACTTCGCCCGTGACTTTAACGCCGTAGTAGAAGCCTTCTACGAACACCAAGTAGCCGACGAACTGTCCTAGCACACCTGGGTTTTGCCGATCATGATGTTGAGGATCTCGACGTCGGTGTCCTTCATGCCCACGCGGCCTACGTAGCCCATACTGGCGATTGTCTGCTCAACGGTATCTTGGATCAGGCCCTCGCCGGCGCGGAAGCCGCGACCCTGCATGGCCATATCATGGCCCAGAATCGCCGCATCGACGGCAGCCGAGATCTTGGCGGCACAGCT
>URNJ01000162.1 GCA_900549215.1 uncultured Collinsella sp. | reverse complement strand
TTCTACCTGATGAGCCGCGGCATCTCGGAGGAAGAGGCCCGCACCATGATCGTCAACGGCTTTGCCAACCCGGTCTCCAAGGAGCTGCCGCTGGAGTACGCCGTCGAGATGAACAACCTGATCAAGCTCGAGATGGAAGGAGCGATCGGATAATGAAACAGACCATGAACACCGCTGCTACCACCCTTGAGCAGGTCAACGCGATGCCGGCCGCCACTTGGGGCTGGCTGAAGATGAATCAGACCAAGCTCGAGCTCTCTGACGAGCTTGCCGCCGCTCCCGCCGAGGCCGTTGAGGTCGAGGGCCTGGACGAGCAGTTTGCCGGCACGGCCGACGCCTTCGACGCCGCCATGGAAGCCATGGCCGAGCGCTTCCCCGAGCGCCGCGCCTCCGCCCCCGGTGATGCAGCCGACCGCGCCCGCATCACGCCCGAGACCGAGCTCGACGTGCCCGCTACCTCCGTCTACCAGGCCGGCGCCATCAAGCTCGAGGAGGAACTTTCCCCCGCCGAGGCATTCGAGACCGGCATGGGCGAGGCTGCCTACACCTACTTGACCGACCACGCTACCAAGCGCATCGTCATCGATGTGCCCGCATACAAGCACGTCACGGCTACCGTGCGCGTGGGTGGCGTCGACGCGGCGGCTGCGATTGCCGCCATCGATGTCGTCGCCCGCCCGCAGGCAACGCTCGACTTGCAGATCGCCCTGGACTCCCCCGTTACCGGCGAGGGCGTCGTGGGCTCCGTGCTGCGCGTGTGCGCCCACGAGTACGCCACCGTCAATGCGACCTGCACGCAGACGCTCGACGACAGCTGGATCGCGCTCGACGACACCGGCCTGTTCCTGGACGAGGGCGCGCGCGTCAACGTGCAGCACACCGTCCTGGGTGCCGGCGCCAGCGCCACCGGCCTTGCCGGCGACCTGCTGGGCGACACCGCCAAGGTGACCATCGATACCGATTACCTGGGCGCCCGCGAGCAGGTGCGCGACTTTAACTACGAGTTGCGCCACCGCGGCCGCAAGACCGAGTGCGAGATCGACGCCAACGGCGTGCTGACCGGCACGTCCAAGAAGGTCTACCGCGGCACCATCGACCTCGTGCACGGTTGCAAGGGCGCAACCGGCACCGAGCGCGAGACCGTGCTGCTCGCCAACAAGGGCGTCGACAACAAGACCGTCCCCGTCATCCTGTGCGACGAGGACGACGTCGCCGGCAACCACGGCGCCACCATCGGCCACGTCCGCGACGAGCAACTGTTCTATCTCGCCTGCCGCGGCCTTGACCAAAACGCCGCCGAGGACCTGTTCATCCGCGCCAAGCTGGAGGACGCCGCGCTTTCCGCCACCGACGAGCGCACCCGCGCAGCCGTCGTCCGCTTGGGCAACAACCTGATCAACAACTTTGAAGAGGAGCTCGCATGATCGACACCGAGCACGTTAAATGCGATACCTGTACCGCACCGGAGCCTATGGAGCTCGACGCCAGTGACGAGGCCTCGCGCGGCTGGCCTACCGTCGACATCGAGACCAACCCCTACAAGGCGCAGTTCCCACTGTTCCAGCAGCACCCCGAGATCGCCTTCCTCGATAGCGCCGCCACCGCGCAGCGCCCCGCCTGCGTGCTCGACGCCGAGCGCGACTTCTACCAGCGCATGAACGCCAACCCCCTGCGCGGCCTTTACTCGCTGTCCGTCGAGGCCACCGAGGCCATCGCGAAGGTGCGCCAGCAGATCGCCGACCTCATCGGCGCTTCCCAGGCCAACGAGGTCGTCTTCACCCGCAACACGAGCGAGTCGCTCAACCTGGTCGCCAAGAGCTTTGCGCCCACAGTCCTCGAGCCGGGCGACGAGGTCGTCATCACCATCATGGAGCACCACTCCAACCTGATTCCGTGGCAGCAGGTCTGCCGCGAGACCGGCGCCAAGCTCGTCTACCTCTACCCCACCAAGACCGGCCAGCTCACGACCGAGGAGGTTCTGTCCAAGGTGAGCCCCAAGACCAAGATCTTGGCCGTGGGTCAGGTCTCTAACGTCCTGGGCGTTGAGAACCCGGTCAAGAACCTCGGCAAGCTCGTGCACAAGTACGGCGGCTATCTGGTCGTCGACGGCGCGCAGTCGCTGCCGCACATGCCGGTCGATGTGGCCGACCTGGGCGCCGACTTCTTTGCCTTTAGCGCACACAAGGCCATGGGTCCCATGGGCATTGGCGTGCTGTGGGGCAAAATGGACCTGCTCAACGCCATGCCACCCATGCTCACCGGTGGCGAGATGATCGATTCGGTCACCGAGCAGGACGCCGTCTGGGCGCCCGTCCCCGAGAAGTTCGAGGCCGGCACGCAGGACGCCGCCGGCATCTTCGCCACGGGCGCCGCCCTTGATTACCTGGTCAACACGGTGGGTTACGAGAACATCCAGGCCCGCGAGCAGGCACTCGTCCACTATCTGATGGGCGAACTCATGCAGCTCGACTTTGTCCAAATCATCGGTTCCATCTACTGGGACAACCACCACGGCGTTGTGAGCTTTAACGTCAAGGGAATTCACCCGCACGACGTCGCGAGCATCATGGACATGGACGGCGTCTGCATCCGCGCCGGCCACCACTGCGCTCAGCCGCTGCTCACCTGGCTGGGCGTCGAGAACCTTGCCTGCTGCCGCGCCAGCGTGGCCTTCTACAACGACAAGGCCGACATCGACAAGTTCATCGCCGGCCTGCATCACGTTTGGAGCACGTTCAATGGGTAATCTGTACACCTCCACCACGTTTATGGAGCACAACTCGCACCCCGACTATAAGTACGAGATGGATGCCCCCACGCATGAGCACGACGGCATCAACCCCAGCTGTGGCGACGAGCTCACCTTGCAGCTGCGTGTCGAGAAGGGCGTGATCGAGGAGGCCTCGTTTACCGGGCACGGCTGCGCCATCAGCCAGGCCAGCGCCGACATCATGGCCGACCTCATCACCGGCGAGACCGTCGAGGAAGCTCACCGCTTGGCAGAGCTCTTCCTCGCCATGATCCGCGGCGAGAAGCTCTCCGAGGACGACCTGGAAGACCTGGACGAAGCCGCCCAGCTCCAGGACATCTCGCACATGCCCGCCCGCGTCAAATGCGCCGAGCTCGCCTGGCGCACCCTCGACGGCATGCTCGAGGGACAAGTTAACGAATAGCGGATGCCCTAAATCCAAGGATTTTGATTGTCGAGCCGTCCGATACGGACGACTCGGCTTTTTCATAACGAGCGCGGATACACAGTCCGCGCGTCCGGCGCCCGGTCTGTCATTTACTGCGCTGTCAGCTGCGAACACGGGCGTTTTCCACAGCATCAAATGCCTGCCGCAGGGCCACGGACCCGCCAAGCAATGTGCCAAGCCCCGTCCTACCGGGCTCCGGCTCGCCTCGCGCCTGCCGCAGACGGGTCCCCTAGGGTGCGGCGTGCATTTTTGCGAGTATTCAGCACGACAAGCCGTATGTATACGCATTGGAAGCGTTAATCAACATCTCCAGTCGCCTTTATATTGCGTTTTAGAACAAGAATCGTGGTCTCAGGAGGCGCAAACATGAGTTTCGGGAGCGTATCGGCAGGCATAAATAGTTTCAGAGCCCGTATGTTGCAAAATAGCGGCGGCGCCGACAGCACCACGATGCAGAAAACTCCGCTTTTTGCACGGCGCGGACGGGGGTAGGAACGGGCAAAACCGAGCGGAGCCGTAATTTTATGCATGACGGCAATCGTTCTATGCAAATAAAGAAGCGCAGTGACCGTACCAAGCTTTTAGAACAATGGTTGTGGCATATGGGAGACCCCAGCTGCGGTGCCCGGACGGCCCTATACCGCGTTTCCGCCAGTCCGCACCGCCGTTCGCACATAGGCACGCACAATGCGAGAAACGGTACTTTTGCCAATACCCGTATACCGCTCAATCTG
>URNJ01000161.1 GCA_900549215.1 uncultured Collinsella sp. | reverse complement strand
CGGATCAAGAAGTCCCTCGGGTGGCTGAGCCCGATGGAGTACCGCAGGAAGCTTGGATACGCCTAGGCGCGGTCCAAGAAATCGTCCGCACCCCCAAACAGGAACTATTTCACCGCAACTGAAGGGGGCTGTCGTGGGTCATCGGGATTCATGTGATGATTTGCGCGAGGTTCGTTGGGGCGTTTTGGGCGCTGGGCGCATTTCGCATCGATTTGCATCGTCGCTCAAGGAAGTGGACGGGGCACGGCTTGTGGCTGCCGCCGGCCGCACTCCTTCGCATGTTGAGGAGTTTTGCAGGGCGTTTTCGATTGATGCCGCGCACGGCTATGCCACGGCTGACGATAGCGGCGATGCGGCTTATGATGCGCTGATTGCCGACCCCGATGTCGACGCAATCTACTTGGCTCTTCCACATGGCATGCATGCGCATTGGGCCTGTCGGGCACTGCGCGCGGGAAAGGCCGTACTGTGCGAAAAGCCGGCCGTTTTGAATGAAGAAGAGGCCCATGCGATCGCCTCCGTTTCCCGTGAGTACTGCGTGCCGTTTATGGAGGCGATGAAAAATAGGTTTTGTCCGATGCGTACTCGCGTGAAGGACTTGCTTGCGTCGGGCGAGCTCGGCCGTATTGTTTCGATCGAAAGTGTGCAAAAACTCGATTATGGTGAGTCCCCTTCGAGTTATCTGCTCGATCCGTTGCAGGGTGGCTGTCTATATGACATGGGCTGCTATGCGGTCGGGTGGTTTGAGGATCTGCTCGCGGGTGCGTGCGATGTTTCGTCTCGTGAAGTTCGCTGGCGTGACGTATCGGGCGGCCGCGTGGATTGGGCCGATGAGATCCATATGAGTGTCGGCGGTATACCCATTCATATGGCGTGCGACGGCAAAGCAGCATATGAAAGCCGTTTAACGATTGCCTGCGAGCGGGGCTCGTTGGAAATCGAGCGCTTCCATCGCCCCGAGCTCGCCCATGTGAAGTACTCCGACGGACGAATGCTCGAAATAAATGCCCCGTTTGAGGTCGATGATTTCTACGGCGAAATCCAGCATGCGACCCAGCTCATCCGGGCGGGGAAACTCGAGAGTCCCGTCATGCCCCTTGCCGCCACACAGCGCTGCGCGCGCATTATCGATGCAATCCGTCTAGCCCTCTAGGACTTGGCGCTGACGCGTAGGGGATCATGGCGCCGGCGCCCGTAGCCGTAGTGCTTGGTGACCAGCATCTCTGATGCCCCTTTTATAACTTGCGGTGGAATAGTTTCTGCTTGCGTCAGAATAAGGCATCGACAGGAACTATTTCACCGCAACTGATGAGGGGGAGCTGGGGATGCTGACGATCGGGTGTCACCTATCCACGACGAAGGGCTATCGGGCAATGGGGGAGACGGCGCTGTCCATTGGCGCCAATACCTTTGCATTCTTTACGCGCAACCCGCGCGGCGGCAAGGCGAAAGACCTTGACATGGATGACGTGGCGGCCCTGCGCGAGCTTATGGAGCAAAACGACTTTGGCCCGCTCGTGGCTCATGCCCCGTATACCTATAACCCCTGCTCGGCCAAAGAGCGGGCGCGCGAGTTTGCCCTGGAGGCCATGGCCGAGGATCTGCAGCGCATGGAAGCGCTGCCCGGCAACTATTACAACTTCCATCCCGGTGCGCATGTGGGGCAGGGCTCCGACGCCGGCATTCAGATGATCGTCGACACCCTGTGTCAGGTGATGTTTGAGGGCCAGCAGACGACGGTGCTGCTCGAGACCATGGCCGGCAAGGGCACCGAGGTGGGCCGCAACTTTGAGGAGCTGGCGCTCATCATCGAGGGCGTTGCCGACAAGCGCCCCGAGCTGTCGGCCAAGTTGGGCGTTTGCCTGGACACCTGCCATGTGAATGACGCCGGCTATGACATCGTCCACGATCTTGACGGCGTGCTTGACGAGTTCGATCGTGTGGTGGGTATCGAGCGCCTGCGCGCCGTGCATATCAATGACTCCAAGAACCCCTGCGGCGCCCATAAGGATCGCCACGAGTGCATCGGCAAGGGATACCTGGGTAGTGAAGAGTTTGGCGGCGGTATGCGAGCTATGCAGAATATTGTATCGAATGTCCGCTTGCGCGCATTGCCATTCATTTTGGAGACACCGAACGAACTTGCAGGTTATGCGGCTGAAATCAAACTGTTAAGGTCGTTGCAGCAGTAATGGCTGCCAGTAAAGTGGAGTGCTCCATTCACGTTATGGGTTTGTTTCAATCAGTTTTCTGATTGCAGATTCTTCCAAGCGGGTGCATAATAACCCACAGTTTTTGCAGACCTCTGAATCACGTGGGGTCATTGGAAGGAGACTGATTATGAAGCTGAAGAAGCTTGGCGCATTTGCCGCCACGGGTGCTATGGCGCTCGCCCTCGCTCTGACGGGCTGCGGCTCGTCCAACGCCACCTCTGGTTCTGATGCCGGTTCCAGCAGCTCTGACGACGCTAAGGTCGAGAAGGTCGACGGCTCCAAGGAGTACGCGCTCGTCAAGGACGGTACACTGACCGTCGGCACCTCTGCCGAGTACGCTCCGTTTGAGTACAAGGATAACAACGGCGATTATCAGGGCTTTGACCTTGAGCTCATCAAGGCTATCGGCGACAAGCTGGGCCTGGATGTCGAGTATGTCAACAATGACTTTGACACGCTGGTTCCGGGCGTCGCTTCGGGCGCCAAGTATGACGTCTCCATCGCGGCTATCACCGACACGCCCGAGCGTGAGAAGGAAGTCACTTTCTCCGATTCCTACTACATGGACGATCAGGCTATCGTGACTAAGGTCGATAACACCGACATCACGGCCGACAACTACAGCGAGAAGCTCAACAACGCCGACGCTACCATCATCGTCCAGTCTGGCTCGACCGCCGAGGCCTTTGCCCAGGAGAACTTCCCCAAGGCCAAGATCGTCCCCTACAAGGACGCCACCGAGTGCTTCAGCGCCCTGCAGTCCGATAAGGGCGACGCCGTAGTCACCAACCGCTCCGTTGCCAGCCAGCTGACTGCCGAGCAGTTCAACAACTGCCAGACCATCAAGCAGATCAGCACCGGCGAGGAGTATGCCATCGCCATCAACCAGGGCAACACCAAGCTCAAGGACGACATCAACCAGGCCATCAAGGACCTGACCGACGACGGTACCGTTGACGCCCTCATGGCTAAGTACAACATCAAGTAAAATAACTACTTGATTGCGCGCGGGCCCTTTCCGTTTTGGCGGAGAGGGCCTTTGCGCTTCTCTTGACGGAGAGCATTTCCGTCTCGTTTTGCCGGCAACTTCTACGATAGGAGCCACCTTGTCTCAACTGAACAAAGGGGCCGCGGAGCAGCGTTTTCCACTGCCCGCCTTGCTCCAAAAGATAACCTGCGTCATGGCCGTGGCGCTCGCGCTGGTGTGCGCGGGGGCATATGCGCCCACGACTGCCCAGGCGCTTGAGACCGCAAAGATTACCGCCCGACCCAACACCGGTTCGGGCAGCGCTGTGGTCGGCGGCACCGAGACGCGCATTACCTGGGAGGTCCAGGCCGATGCCGATGAGGAGCTGAGCGGTCTTTCGCTGACGTTTGTTGACGGCACGACGTTTGACACCGATGACACGCGATTGACGATGCTCTCGGGCGAGGACCTCATGGATCGTACGCCCATGAAGCCCACGTGCAAGGCTGACGGCCAGACGCTCAAGATCGACTTCGGCGAGACGGCGCCTGCCGGTGGCTTTTTCCGTGTCGAGGTTTATGGCGTGACGTTTCCCGTCGAGGGCGGCGATGAGGCCTTTAGCGGCACCTATACGCTCGCCGACGGTTCGACCAAGAAGATTTCCAAGATTCCTTCCGTCGAGATTAAGGGCGTGACGGCATTCGATAACTTCCTGGCCGATCTTAAGGAGCAGCCGTGGGTCGAGGCGTGGAAC
>URNJ01000160.1 GCA_900549215.1 uncultured Collinsella sp. | reverse complement strand
GACGTCTCAGCCCGTTGCGGCCCCCGCGCCTGCCACCGCTCCGGCACCTAAGCCCCAGTCCAACAATGCCGTCCAGGTTGCCGCCGCCGGTGCTGCCGAGACGCCCGCGGTCGAGGATGCCGGAGAGCTGCAGCGCAAATGGGCCGAGGTTGTCGAGCGCGTCAA
The DNA here is from genome assembly GCA_900549215.1 of uncultured Collinsella sp. Lineage (GTDB taxonomy): Bacteria > Actinomycetota > Coriobacteriia > Coriobacteriales > Coriobacteriaceae > Collinsella. Next base: position 3,800 of record URNJ01000160.1, on the reverse strand, counting down.
GGCGCGTCAGGCTTCCTACGCAGGGCTTTTGCTCAACGCCCGCGCCACGGCCGACGACGGCTCCAAGCTCACCGTCTCGTTCCCCGCGGGCTCGACCTTTGCCATCAAGATGCTCGGCCGCGCTGACACGCAATCGGTGGTCCTGCCGACGGTCTGCGCAGTCTTCGGTCGTCGTACCGTCGACTATGTCTTGGATGGGGGTGGCACGCCGGCTCCTCAACATGAGGAGCATTCTCCATCTGCACGGGCTGCGGCATCTGCGGACCCGCAACCCGTGTCCTCGGCGGCCCCTGCATCCTCGAGCGCCAGCGCGACGCAGCAGCAAGCGGCGCCGGTAGCGGCATCGATCCCGTCGGCGCCTGAGCCCGCGGCGCCCAAACCGGCTGCTCCGACACCTGCGCCCAAGCCCATCTCGCCCGCGCCCAAGTCGTCTGACCTGGGCAAAGCCCCCTGGCTACGCTCCGACAACCCCGCCGGCGCTCCTGTCACGGGCAAGCTCCCGACTGAGCCTGCGCCCCGCGCGCCCGAGCGCGCGTCCGCTCCCAAGGCTCAGCCGTCCGCGCAGTCTGCACCGTGGGAATCCGAGCAGGTGCCCTACGACGATGCCATGGTCGCCGGTTTTGCCGCCGATGCAGGCGGGGACGATCTGCCCCCGTTCGACGTGCCGGCCACGGCGTCCGCGCCCAAACCCGCTGCAACTGCCCCCAAAGAGGAGGACGCTCCTGCAGCTCCCTGGGAGTCCAGCCCCGGCGCGGGCAGTCCCTTCGGCCATCAGGGCGCAGCCCCAAGCATCCCGCAGACCGAGGACGAGGCCAAAGCCCTCATCCGCAGCGTCTTCGGTCAGTCAACCATCTTCAAGCCGGTGGAGTAACCATGCGGAAGGGCATATACGCCGTATTATGCAACCTTGCATAATACGACCTTGCATAATCTTTGCGTGCGGTTTGTATTGGAGGACATGTATATCGACTGAGGTGGCGTGTCCGCCCCGCTCGCTGGCCTCGCGCCGTGGTACGATTCTTGAGTTTGAAAGTCCCGCCGTGCTCCGGCTGCCCTTGCAGCTCGGCGTGCGGCCGCACGTAAAGGAGCCATCATGGCCGGTATGAACATGCAGCAGATGATGAAGCAGGCTCGCAAGATGCAAGAGCAGCTTGCCGCCGCGCAGGAGAACCTCAAGTCCCAGACCGTCGACGCCTCTGCCGGCGGCGGCATGGTCAAGGTGACCGTTAACGGCGAGATGGAGCTCGTCAACCTCACCATCGATCCCGATGCGCTCGATCCCGAGGACGTCGACATGCTGCAGGACATGATTATGGCTGCCGTCAACGAGGCCGTTCGCGGCGTCAACGAGCTCGCCAACAAGCAGATGGGCGCCATCACCGGCGGCCTCAACATCCCGGGCATGCCGTTCTAAGACGCGCATATATATGAGTGCTAACCATAGCCTGCAAAAATTGCTCGATGAGCTGGGTCGCCTGCCGGGCATTGGCCCCAAGTCGGCTCAGCGCATCGCCTATTACCTGTTGGAGGCTGACGCCGAGGAGGCGCGCCGCCTGGCCGAGGCTATCCTGGAGGTTAAGCAGGAGGTTCACTTTTGCAGCCGTTGCTTTAACTACGCCACGGCCGACGAGTGCTCCATCTGCCAGGATTCGATGCGCGACACCACTCGCATTTGCGTGGTGGGCGAGCCGCGCGACGTCCAGGCAATCGAGCGCACGGGCAGCTACCACGGTCTCTACCACGTATTGGGCGGCGTGATCAGTCCCATGGACAAGATTGGCCCCGAGCAGTTGCACATTCGCGAGCTGCTGGCACGCTTGGGCCACGAGGACATCCATGAGGTCATCATCGCCACCAACCCCAATATTGAGGGCGAGACCACGGCGAGCTACCTGGCCCGCACTATCAAGCCGCTGGGTGTCGAGGTGTCGCGTCTGGCGAGCGGCCTGCCCGTGGGCGGCGACCTGGAGTATGCCGACGAGCTTACGCTTGGCCGCGCCATCGAGGCCCGCCGCGCGATTTAGGTGGCGAGCCTGCTCCTGCCGTATGTTTTCCTCGCGACGCACGGGGTAGTCATAATTTCCCCGTGCGACTGTGAGTTTGTTGTGCAACAAAGATGCTTCGTATCCGCTTATCGCATGGATGCTTCTGCTCGCATCCTTAATTTGTCCATTCGTTGCGCAACCTTTTTGGTTCGCTGATACACTCAAATATGGATTCGAATGAATGCGCCGCTCCCGAGCGGCGTGTTTTTGTTGGAGGAGAACGCATGCGGCCCGGTGGCAATCAGACAAAGCGCGGCGCCGCGGTGCGCATCCGACGCCGATTGGGCTTGGCGCCTCGGGCGTACGTGCTGCTGTCGTGCTCGCTGGTGCTGGTCATGGCTGGCGTTACTGCCTATGGCATGACCGTGCCGTCCATGATGCAGGCGCATGCCGCACGCGAACCGCGCGTGGGGCATGAGGTCAAAAGTGATCTGGGTACCACGACTGGATATGCTTGGGCAAGTGTGGTCGCGCATATTGTGTTTGGCACCGACGATGCGGACGGCGCCGAGGCCCCGGACAACGAAGTCACGCTTGCCAATGGCAAAACCATCGTGCTCACCAACACCAAGATCATCGATCGGTTGTCCAACAATAGCGTGGCGGCAACGGTGAATAAGGTCGAGCAGCAGAAGGAGCAGGACGCCCAGCAGTCCGGAAAGCCCGGTAGCTCGGATACTTCTGGCTCCGGCTCGGATTCATCGAGTTCGGGCGGCGGCTCTGGGTCGGGTTCCTCTACCGGAGGGTCTGGAAACGACGGCTCGACGGGCGGCAACACTGACAACAGTGCAAACTCCGGTGCCCTTTCCGCTGCTGAGGAAGAGAACATTCACAGTTGGCTTGTGACCAAGTACAACATGCTCGACGGCTATGTTTCTCGTGCCAATGACGTGGTCTCGACCTATAACTCTACGGGAGATCCCAGGCCGTGCGACAGCCTGGTCGGGGAGATGTTTGTCATTCGAGCCGAGTTCGGTCGTCAGACATTCTCGCCCCGGTCAAAGTGGTATCAGCAGTATGCCAATCTGTGGGGCTGTTACACCAACCTATGTCAATGGGTCGGCCATTACGGCGATGATGACGTCGCGCTCGGTAATTTCAACAATAACGTGGCGGCGCTTGCCCTATGATGACCGATCTTGCATCCACCACACCACAATCGCTCGGTCGCGATCCCATGGTCGGCCTGCGCCTGGCGCGTGTCGACGGGTTTGAGCCGGCCATTGCGCTCGGTCAGGACGAACTGCCTGCCTATCTGCGTCGTTTTACGATGCTGTTTGCCGACGATGCCACCATGCGCCGTGGCGGTATCGGCCGCGTGACGCGTGCCGTCAACGCCCAAGGCGAGGCAGTGGCACTCAAGCAGCTCATCTTGCCGACGCGCGATGAGTTTGATGACGATGCCGCTCACGAGGCGCTGGTCGCCAAGTTCAAGGCGGCGTTTCGCGAGGAATACGAATGCCATCGCGCCCTTTCGGGCCTTAAGGGCTTTCCCCGCCTCTATGGCTGGGGCGAGGTCGACGGTGTGCCTGCAATTGTCATGGAATGGGTCGAGGGCGAGACACTTGCCCGCTTGCGTTCGCGACTCGCCGTGGACGATGCCGGACGCCTGTCGCCGCTTGTGGCGGCGCGTCTGGGTCGCGACCTGTTCGATCTGCTCTGCCGTATGAGCCTGGTGGGCGAGGGCTTTGTCCATCGCGATATCTCGCCCGCTAATATTATGGTGCGTACGGCGCGTCTACCGCTTGACCGGCA
>URNJ01000159.1 GCA_900549215.1 uncultured Collinsella sp. | reverse complement strand
CGCTCATGGCGCGAGCCTCGCGCTCGATGGCAACGCGCAGCTTGTACGGCACGCCGGGGTGCAGGATATCGGCCTGCTCGCCGACGGCCTCCACCGTGGTCTCGGCATGGAGCTTTTGGTCCAGCAGACCGAGCGCCATGGCAAAGCCGTAGATGGTCTGCGCGGGGCTGGGCGGGCAGCCGGGGATATAGACATCGACCGGCAGAATCTTATCCGTGCCGCCCCAGACGCAGTAGTTGTCGTAGAAGATGCCGCCGGTGCAGCCGCACGCGCCATAGGACACCACGATCTTGGGATCGGGTGCGGCCTCAAAGGCGCGCAGGGCCGGCATGCGCATGGCACGCGTCACGGCACCGGTGTACAGCAGCACATCGGCGTGACGGGGCGAGGGCACGACCTTGATGCCAAAGCGCTCGACGTCGAAGACGGGCGTGATGGAACCGAAGATCTCGATCTCGCAGCCGTTGCAGCCGCCGCAGTCAACACGGTAGACGTACACCGAGCGCTTGATCTTCTTAAGAAGGGTCGCCTTGGCCTTCTCGATGCTCTCGTCGAGCTCGATCTTGGTCGGGCGGTACTGAAGCCGCTCGGGCAAAAGCGTGGGTTCGGCCATGGTTACTCCTCCTTCGTATCAAAATCCATGATGATGCCCTCGACCGGCGCCGGACCGGCGGAAATCTCGGGCGCATCGGGGTTGAGCTCGCGGTCGATATACTCCGGGTTCACGCCGTGGCCGCCCAGATACTCCATTCCGGGGCCCTGGGGCTCGCCAGACGCAAGCGTCTCGTTGGCAGCCATGCCAGCAGCGTTGCCGGTCTTTACGGCCGAGGCGGCGCGCAGGGCGTCGAGCTCGCGCTTGCACTCCTGACACATACCGACGGTACGGGCAGCCTGCTCGGCCTCCATGCCGCCGGCCTTTTGCAGCAGGCGCTTGGCGTAGTCGATCTCCTTGTGCGGGGCAAACGGCTTGCCGCAGCGCGAGCAATGCTCGAGCGTGTAGACGCTCTTGCTGGTGAGGTCGTCCTTGCTCATGACGGCCAGCTCAAACTCCTCAGTGAGCTTGATGGCCTCCATGGGGCAGGCCTCCTCGCAACGGCCGCAGAAGATGCAGCGACCGTAGTCGATCGACCAGGTGATGGTATCGGCCGCAAGGTCGGTGTCCATGCGAATGGCATCGGCCGGGCACGCCACGCCGCAGGCACCGCAGGCGATGCAGAGCTCGGCATTGTGCTCGGGCTTGCCGCGCATGTCCTTGTTGGTGGGGAACGGCGCAAACGGGTACTTGACCGTCGCGTCGCCGGCCTTGGCGTTAACCTTCCAAAGCTTCAGCATATTAGAGCGCCTCCTCATCGAGCGGAGCGGCCATGGTGCCCTCGCCCGCAAGCGGCGACTTGTCGCGCCAGACGTTCTCGAACTGCTCCTTGTCGAGCACGTGGTCGCGCTTGGCGGCAACATCGGTCACCGTCACGCGGTCGGTGCAGGAGTAGCACGGGTCGAGCGAGCCGACGATCAGCGCCGCGTCGCCCACGGTGTTGCCGCGGAACATGTAGCGCAGGACCGGCCAGTTGCTGTACGTGGCGGCCTTGGCGCGCCAGCGGTAGCACTTCTGGTTGTTGCCGAGCATGGCCCAGTGCACGTCCTCGCCGCGCGGCGCCTCGGTGGCGCCGATGGCGTACTTGTGCGGGGTGTACTCCCAATCCGTGGTGAGGATGGGGCCCGACGGGCAGTTCTCGAGCATGGTCTCGATCATGTCGATCGAATCGTAGACCTCCTGGATGCGGACGGCGGTACGGCCGAAGGCATCGCAGGTGTCTGCCGTGGCAGCATGCATCTTCTGAACATCCGGATCGGCGTAGCCGTCGAAGGGATGGTCGAAGCGCACGTCGCGGGCATAGCCCGAGCCACGCATGAGCGGGCCGACCGGCGAGAAGTCGCGTGCGATCTTGCGGTCCAAGATGCCGATGCCACTCGTACGCTCAATAAAGTTGGGCGTGGAGAGCAAGACGTCGACGAGCTCCTGAACCTCGGAGCGCAGCTGGTGGATGGTCGTGAGCGTGGAGAGCTTCTGCTCGGCCAAAATGTCGCGACGCACGCCGCCGATCACGTTGAGGCCGTAGGTCTTGCGGTGACCGGAGAGCTTCTCGGCCAGGTCCATGGACTTCTCGCGGACGCGGAAGAACTGCTGGAAGCCGGAGTCGAAGCCGGTGTAGTGCGATGCGAGGCCAATATTGAGCAGGTGTGAGTGCAGACGCTCGACCTCGAGCATGATGGCGCGGATGTACTGGGCGCGCGGCGGGACATGAATGCCCTGGGCGCGCTCGACGGCCTCGGCATAGGCCCCCGCCCCTGTTTTTGATACTTCCATCGTCCAGCCGGCAGCGCCGGTGGCGCAGCCGCAGATGCCGCAGATGCGGTCGGCGAGGAACGTCACGGCGTCATAGTTCAGGCGCGTCTCGGCGACCTTCTCCATGCCGCGGTGCACGTAGAACAGACGGTAGTCGGCATCGACGATCGTCTCGCCCTCAACGAACAGGCGGAAGTGGCCGGGCTCGTCGGAGGTGATGTGCAACGGTCCCATGGGGACGAGCGTGGTCTCCTTGCCCTTGGTGTCGGCCAAGAATTCGTAGTTTTCCATGTCGCTCGCGGGGGCGGGGCGGAAACGGTAGTCCATGGAGTCCTTGCGCAGCGGGTACAGGCCGCTGGGCCAATCGTCGGGCAGCACCAGGCGACGACGATCGGGCAGACCCTCGGGAATCAGGCCGAACATGTCGCGCAGCTCGCGCTCGCCCCACACGCAGGCGGGGACGAACGGCGTCACGGACGGGAACGTCATCTTGGCGGGATCGACCTCGGTGCGCACGGTCACCCAGCCGGGGTCCTCCCCCTCCATGGAGATGACGTAGTACACGGCGTAACGGCCGCACAGGCTGCGCTCATCGTTGCCGATGATCACGGGAATCCAGCCGTAGCGCTCGTAGTACAGGTAGTGGACGGCCTCGGGCAGACGGTCCAGCTTGACGGTGATCGTCAGCTGGTCCTCGCACTGCCACTCAACCTTCTCGATAGCGCCCGGCACTGCGGCGCGCAGGGCCTCGACGTGGCTTTCGCAACGACGAGCGTAGTCCTTCTTTTCAGGTTCTGCCATGGTGCTAATTCACCTCGCTTGTCTTGGTCTGGGAACTGAACACCATGCGGTAGAGAGGAGCCTCGTGGAGCTCTTCGACGCTCTGGTTCAAAACGACGGACGTTGCATCCTCGACGCCGCTCGTGATGGCGACCGGGGTGGCGATACCGAACCACATGACCACGATCGCGAGGGCGATCTCGGGGATGATCATGAGGGCGGGCACCTCGTGGCGCTTCATGCCCTCGGGCGCCTTGCCGAAGATGGACTTGAGCGCGATGCCGGTAAGGGCAAAGTACACGCCGGTGAGGCCAATGGCCACGAGCACGACCACCCAGATGGGACCGGACTGGACGCCGGCCACGAAGGTGAGGAACTCGGAGATGAACAGGGCGAACGGCGGGAAGGCGGCGAGCGCGAGCAGGGCGATGATGGTGAGCGCTGCCGTGACGGGAGCGATCTCGACGACGCCCTTGATCTTGTTCAGGTCGCGGGTGTGGTAGATGTGCTGGATGTTACCGGCCATGCAGAAGGCGAGCGCCTTCGTGAAACCGTGGAAGATGCAGTGCAGCAGGCAGGCGGCGATACCGAGCGGACCACCGATACCCAGGCACAGCGCGACCACGCCGACGTTGTCGACGGAGGAGTACGCGAAGCGGCGCTTGATATCGTCCTGCTTAAAGATGCACAGGGCGGCCACCAGGATGGACAGCGTGCCCAGGATGAGCAGGAGCGTACGCGGATAGGTGTCGCCCACCGTGATGATGGACAGGGAGTAGAAGCGGATGATCACCAGCATGGCGCACTTGAGCAGCACGCCCGAGAGCAGCGCGGAGACCGGGCTCGGAGCCTGGGAGTGCGCGTCGGGCAGCCAAGTGTGCATGGGGAACAGG
>URNJ01000158.1 GCA_900549215.1 uncultured Collinsella sp. | reverse complement strand
CCGGAGCCTACGGGCAGGACGGCAAGAGCGGGCCGGACCGCCTCATCCTGCGTCATAAGCCCGTTGACGACCTCGTGGATCACGCCATCGCCGCCGAGTGCGATAACGGTGCGATAGCCCGTTGCCTGGGCGGCCAGTTCCTTGGCGTGTCCCATGCGCTCGGTTAGCACAAGGTCAAACTGGGATGCGCGCGCGGTCATATCCAAAAAGCGTTGCAGGCGCTCGGCAACTTCGTGCGCGGCGCCCGACTGGGCGGCTGGGTTGGCGATGATGAGCGTGCGACCAAAATCAGTTGCGTGCATGGGGCGACTCCCGGCGTGTGACATGACAGTGCGGTCGCGCTCAGGTCGAATTGCCCCCGATTGTGGCTGCACGGCGATTTTTACATCTACTCTATCAGGTCGTTGTGGCGCTCGATAGCATCCGCTACCGTACCGCCCTCATCCACAATAAGCGAACGGCGCTTGGGTGAGATGATGCGCTGGGCGGGGTACACGCCGCGGTGCCCGCCGGTTAGGTAGCTGATAAAGGCCACGATGACAAAGAACCCGGCGGCCGTGCCGTGGAACAGGTCGATGGCCATCATGCAGGTGGTGATGGGTACGTTGAGGCCGGCGCAGAACACGCCGAGCATGCCGAGAGCCGCCAGAAAACTGGGGTCGAGCCCGGTAAGGCAACCGATCCAGCCACCGAGTGCCGCACCGATGCCAAACAGGGGCGTGACCTCGCCGCCTTGGAAGCCAGCGCCCAGGGTAAGCGCTGTGACGACCAACTTGATGGCTGCGTCCGCCAGGGTGGTGTTGCCCGCAAATCCGGCGCTGGAAAGCCACGTGGAAAGGCCGGCGTAGTCCCAGGCGTCGAGGAGGGCATAGGCGGCCAAAACCACGAGTGCGCCTATAAGTGCGCGAACGAGGTAATTGGTGATAAAGCGACCGTACAGGCTCTTGACGGTTCGAACCGACCACGCAAAGAGGCGTGCCGTCAGACCGAAGATGATGGCGCTGATAACAACGATGACGACCGTTGTAGGCGTCATAGCGGGAACGCTGGCGATGACATTCACTTCGTACTCGGTACCCAGGGCGAGTGATGTAAAGTAGCCGGTAAACGACGCGACCAGGCAATAGATGCCCGCGGTGTAGTCGATCTTGCCGATAAAGCACATCTCCATGCCAAAGAAAGCTCCGGCAAGGGGCGAGCCGAATACGGCGCCAAAGGCCGACGAGATTCCGGCGAGCATGAGGTCGTGGTGGTCATGCTTTTTGAGGTGGGCGAGGCTCGAGATGTTGCTGGCGATGGTGCCGCCAATCTGCACCGCAGCTCCCTCGCGACCGGCCGATCCGCCCGTTAGGTGCGTGAGCGTGGAGCAGACGAAGGTGAGGACGGCCATGCGCATATGGATGAGGCGGGTGCCCAGAGCGGAGTCGATGACCAGGTTGTTACCGCGTTTGGCGGCAAGACCGTGGTTTTTGTACACCCATGCGGTGGCAACGCCCACAACGGGAAGAAGCGCGTAAATCCACGCATGGTGCTCGCGATAGTCGGTCGCGATATTCAACGAGGCCAAAAACGCCCAAGCGGCAACGCCCATGGCGAGCGAGACGATGACGACGAGTACGAGCAACTTGGCGCTCGCGAGTAGGTTGCGGGCGTTGCGGCGCGTGTCGGCAGCCAAGAGATGCTCGGAGCGGGTAAGTTGATGCCTGCCTGCCGTGATGACGTCGTTCAGGGAGAAAAAGCCGCCGTCGTCGAGCGGCTGGGGATGGTCTTGCGCCTCGTTTGCGCTTTCGGGTTTGTCGTTATGAGCCATATGTTCCTCTTTTAGGTTGTAACGCAAGCATTATAAAACGCGGTAAACGTGACGAGCCGGTGGGTTGGTTTCGATTCTGTTTCGTGGCTTGAGGCCGACAGGTGTATTTGCGGGTACAGGCCAAGTCGCGGTCGTGCGTCGGGGGATTATACTGAGACAAGCATAAAGAATTGGCGCCCCTGTTGTGCGCCGTGGCATTAAGAGGTGCATATGGCAGAGAAACTCATTCCGCTGGAGGACGCGCAGTCGATTGTTCTGTCGCACGTTGCTCCGACCGATCTCGTCGAGATTCCCGTGTGGCAGGCCACCGGTCTTCCCTTGGCCGAGGACGCGGTGGCCGATATCGACATCTCGCCGTTTGCCAACAGTGCTATGGACGGATATGCCGTGCGCTCGGCGGACTTGGCGCAGGCGTCTGGCGAGGCGCCGGTGACGCTCGACGTTATCGGACACGAGGCTGCGGGACATGTGTTTGAGGGCGTAATCGGCGCGGGCGAGACGGTCCGCATCATGACGGGCGCGCCGGTACCCGAGGGTGCCGATGCCGTGGTGAAGTACGAGATCGTCGATGTGCTCGACGGTGACGGCAACGAGGGCTCGCGTGTGGGGTTCTCGGCGCCGGCCAAGGTGGGGGAGAACGTTCGCTCTGCCGCCGAGGAGGCCCATGCCGGCGACGTCGTGATGCACGCCGGTGAGGTTGTGGCTCCGGCCGGCGCCGGCCTGCTGGCAAGCGCCGGTTACGAGAGCGTGAAGGTCCATGCCGCTCCGCGCGTGGGCATTATCTCGCTGGGCACGGAGCTGGTCGCGCCGGGTGAGCTGCCGGCGCGCGGTCAGATTCGCGATTCCAACTCCTCGGCGCTGATGGCTGAGGCACTCGATGCCGGTGCCGAGCCCGTGTTCTACGGCATTGCGCCCGATGATGAGCAGGCGATTGCCGAGCTTGTGCATCGCGCCGTGCAGGAGTGCGATTTTGTCATTACGAGCGGTGGCGCCTCGGCGGGTGATTACGATTTCGTGACGGCGCTCGTCCGGCGCGAGGGCGAGGTGCTGTTTGACCGCATCTCGATGCGTCCGGGCAAGGCCATCACGTTTGGCTTGCTCGGGGGTAAGCCCTACCTGGGACTTTCAGGCAATCCGGCCGCGGCGTATGTGGGCTTTGAGATGCTCGCCCGCCCGGCGATTCGCAAGATGCGCGGCTTTGCCGAGGGTGCGCGTCCCGTGCAGCAGGCGACGCTCACACACGACGTGAAAAAGCGACAGCATCGCCGCTTCTTCGATCGCGCGACGGTTTTGCGCGACCCCGAGACCGGTGAGCTGTTGGTGACCGAGGCCAAGACGCAGAATTCGGCGCTGCTCGGCACGATGCAGCGGGCCAACTGCCTGCTGCGCATTAACGAGGGTCCGTGCGACCTTGCGGCGAGCGATGTCGTGGACGTTGTTCGCGTCGACCTGCCCGAGGGAACGGTGTTGTAGGAGGAAGACTGTGGAGTTGAAGATTTCGATCGTGACGTGCTCGGATACGCGTGATCTTGCCCAGGACGAGGCTGGAGCCTCACTCGAGGAGCTTATCGAGGCGCAGGGCTGGACGGTCTCCTCACACGTGGTCGTACGCGACGACGTCAGCGAGATCGGTGATGCCATCGCGGAAGCCGCCGATGAGTGCCACGCCAATGTCGTGCTCACCTGCGGCGGCACGGGTCTTTCGATGCGCGACGTGACACCCGAGGCGACGCGTGCCGTCTGTGACCGCGATGTGCCGGGTATTGCAGAGGCAATCCGTGCGTACTCGATGACCAAGACGCGCCGCGCCATGCTCTCGCGCGCCGTGTGCATGCAACGAGGTCATACACTTGTCGTAAACTTTCCCGGTTCTACGAAGGCCGCCCGCGAAAGCTGGGAGGCCATAGCGGACCAGCTGGAGCATGCGGCTCAGATGACAGCGGGCGGCGGACATACCAACTAAGTGGTTTACCTGGGGCGGGGCGACCTGAACGGCTGCTCCGCCTTTGTTTTCCGCCGAAGTGACGCCAAGGTGTATGGCAACTCGAAACTATATTCTCTGGCGAGAATAATTTCTCACTATCATTATTCTCGCAGAAGTATAATCTGATTGCAGATTAAAGCCCGCGGTGGGGTGCCCGGGCACAAGGTCCGAAAGGGTTGAACATGTTCGATATGGTTTCACGCCGCGGTTTTGTCTCGCTTTCTGCTGCCGCTGCCGCACA
>URNJ01000157.1 GCA_900549215.1 uncultured Collinsella sp. | reverse complement strand
CAGAAGTGATCAAAGATTTGGGATTTGGAACCAGTATCGTGTTCCTGATACTTGCTGTTTTCCTGTCTTTAATCGTTATTATCTGTGGTTTCTTCCTGCTGTACAATGTTTATTTCCGCTTTTTGAAAATTATGGTAATTGTACCTTTTGGGGCGATTGCCAGCAGTACCCTGGCTGGAAACCGGGGGCGCCATGGTGGTGGCCGCCGACATGGCTGCCGCCGTCGAGGCCGTGAACACCGTGGCGCCCGAGCACCTTGAGCTGCACTGCAAGGACGCGATGGGCCTGCTCGGCGGCATTCGCAACGCCGGCGCTATCTTTGTCGGCGCTTGGAGCTCCGAGCCGCTCGGCGATTATGTTGCCGGCCCCAATCACACGCTGCCGACCGGCGGCACGGCCATGTTCTCCAACCCGCTTTCGGTGGAGGAGTTCGTCAAACGCTCGAGCGTCATTTGCTATACGCCCGAGGGCCTGCTCTCCGACGCTCCCGCTACGCAGCGACTGGCCGAGGCCGAGGGCCTGTGGGCGCACGCGCTTTCCGCCGCCCTGCGTCGCCGCGTGCTGGAACGGGGCGAGGATGCCGTGAGCGCCGAGTCTCTGGCCGCGGCTGACCTGACCAAGGTCGCCTGGCCGGGCGATGCCGTGGCAACGGTTGCCGAGGGTGTGGACCTGGTGGCCGCAAGTGCGGATGGCGCTGGTCCGACTGGCGAGGAGGCCTAACATGGCCGAACTCACGCCGCGCATGAAGGAGCTCGTCCAGCCCTACCTGGCCGGTATCGAGCCCTATGATCCCAACTTTACGCCCACGCGCATCAATCTTTCGGCCAACGAGAACACCTATCCCGTGCCCGCTGGCGTGCGCGAGGCGATCGACGCCGCCCTGGCTGCCACACCGCTCAACCGCTACCCCGATCCCATGTCCAACGACCTGCGCGACGAGCTTGCCGCTTGGCATGGCGTGACGCGCGAGAATATCTGCGTGGGCAACGGTGGCGATGAGCTGCTCTATAACTATCTGCTGGCGTTTGGCGGGGCGGGGAGGACCCTGCTCAACTGCCCGCCGTGCTTTAGCGAGTATGCCTTCTTTGCGTCGCTGTGCCAGACCGAGGTGCGCGACGTGTGGCGTGATCCGGTGACCTTTGAGCTCGACCGGGCAGCCGTGCTCGCTGCGGCGCCGGAGTGCAACCTTGCCATCGTGACCTCGCCCAACAATCCCACGGGCGATGTGGCACCGCTCGACTTTGTCGCGGCACTGTGCGATGCGTGCCCCGGCATGGTCATGGTCGACGAGGCCTACGTTGAGTTTGCGGACGATTCGTTTGGCGCGGCCACCACGGCGCAAGGCCTTATCGCCGAGCATCCCAACCTGGTGATTCTGCACACGCTGTCCAAGGCGTTCGGCGCCGCCGGCACGCGTCTGGGCTATGTGATCGCGGCGCCCGAGGTCATCGATGTGTTCGCGGCGATTCGCCAGATCTATTCGGTCAACGTGCTGAGCCAGGCGGCAGCACTTGCCTGCGTGCGTGCCCGTGATGCCTATGCACCCGTGGTGGCGCAGGTCGCATCCGAGCGCGAGCGCGAGCTGTGCGCCCTGCGCGCGATGGCTGCCGAGGGCCTGCCCGTGGAGGCATGGCCGAGCGCGGCGAACTTTGTGCTCGTACGCACGCCGCATGCTACGCGCGTACGCGAGCGTCTACGCGACGAGTATTCGATTTTGGTGCGCGACTTTAGCTATGCGCCGGGGCTCGCGGACTGTCTGCGCATTACCGTGGGCACCCCGCAGGAAAACGACGAGGTGCTGGCTGCGTTTGCCGCGCTGGTGAAGGAGGAGATGTAGATGGACCGCTATGCCGAGGTAACCCGCAAGACGAGCGAGACCGACATTGTCGTAAAGCTCGACTTGGACGGATCTGGCGTGTGCGATATCTCGACCGGCGTGCCGTTTTTCGACCACATACTCAACGCTTTTGGTCGCCATGGTCTGTTCGATCTGACGGTGCACGCGGTGGGCGACGTGGAGGTCGATGCGCACCACACCGTCGAGGACACGGGTATTGTGCTGGGCGAGGCGTTTTGCCAGGCGCTGGGCGACAAGGCGGGCATTACGCGCTTTGCCGACGCGGCGATCGCCATGGACGAGACACTTGTGATGGCTGCTGTTGATATTTCGGGGCGCGGGCAGGCCTACTGCGAGCTGCCCGTGCCGATCGAGCGCGTGGGCAGCTTCGATACCGAGCTGGCCGTCGAGTTCTTCTACGCCTTTGCGCGTGACGCCAAGCTCACGCTGCACGTGCGCGAGCTGGCGGGCAGCAACTCGCATCACATTATCGAGGCTGCCTTTAAGGCCGTGGGCCGCACGATGCGCCACGCCTGCGAGCTCGATCCCCGCGTGCAGGGCATCCCCAGCACCAAGGGATCGCTGTAACCGTTACAAGGGTAAAACCACCACAAAGGGGACAGGCACCTTTGTGGTGGTTTTGGATGATGAGAAGTGGAGGGGTCGCGTGGGCGAACCGAAGATCGTGGTGGTCGACTACCACAAGGGCAACTTGTCGAGCGTTGTGCGCGGGCTTGCGCGCGCCGGTGCCGTCGCCTGCACGTCGGACGACCCAGAGCAGATCCGTAACGCCGACGGCTTGGTCATCCCGGGCGTGGGCGCGTTCTATGACGCGATCGCCTTTATGCGCCAGAGCGGCGAGGCGGACGCGGTGCTCGATGCCGTCGCCGCCGGAACTCCGCTACTCGGTATCTGCCTGGGCCTTCAGCTATTTTTTGAGCGCGGCAACGAGGGCGTGCCTGCGGACGAGGACGCGGTCGCGGACGGAAACGCTTCCGAGCAGGCTGGCGGTCCCTGGATCGATGGCCTGGGTATTATGCGCGGCTCGTGCACGCGCTTGGAATCGAGTCGCCTGAAGGTGCCGCACGTGGGCTGGGACCAGGTGCACATGACGCCCGCCGGTGCGGCCGATCCGCTGCTTGCCGGTTTTGCCGAGGGTGTCAACATGTACTTCACCCACAGCTACGCGGTGTCCGACGACGCCGATGCCGCCGATGTGCTGGCGCGCACGCACTATACGCGGAGCTTCCCGTGCATCGTGCGCCATGGCAACGTGTGGGGCTGCCAGTTCCATCCCGAGAAATCCTCCGCGCTGGGGCAGCGCATCCTTAAGAACTTCGTCAACATCGTCGAGGAGGCTGGCCGATGATCCTGTTTCCCGCAATCGATCTGATCGGCGGCAAGGTCGTGCGCCTGGAGCGCGGCGACCGCAGCCGCTGCAAGGTATATTCCGACGACCCCGTGGCCGTCGCCCGCTCGTTTGCCGAGCAGGGCGCGAACTGGGTGCACGTCGTCGACCTGTCCGCTGCCTTTGGCGAGGACGAGGACACATGCGCTGCCAACTCGGCGGCGATTGAGGCCATCTGCGGCGTCGACGGTCTGTCCGTGGACGTGGGCGGCGGCGTCCGCTCGCTCGCGCGCATCGACGAGCTGGCCGGCTACGGTGCGCGCCGCATTGCGCTGGGCACGGTGCTCGTGACCGAGCCGGGTTTTGCCGAGGTGGCGGCCCAAGGCTTTGGCGAGCTGTTGGTGGCTGACATTGCCGCACGCGACGGCCAGGTCAAGGTGAACGGCTGGCGCGACGGCGCGGGTGTGGCGCTCGACGATGCCGTGGCGCAGCTTTCCGAGCTGGGCTTTAAGCATCTGGTGTATACCGACATCGCGCGCGATGGCATGCAGACGGGCATCGACGTGGCGGCGTATCGCCATGTGGCCGAGGTCGCGGGTTTTCCCGTCGTGGCTTCGGGCGGCATCTCGGCGCCCGACGACATCCGCGCACTGGCCGCGGTGGGTGAGGGCGCGATTGAAGGTGCCATTACCGGTCGTGCGCTCTACGAGGGCAACTTTACGTTGGCCCAGGCGCTGGCCGCCGCTCGAGGGGAGGAATAGCCCATGCTTACCAAACGCGTGATTCCCTGCTTGGACGTCAAGGATGGCCGTGTGGTCAAAGGCGTCAACTTTGTGAGCTTGCGCGATGCGGGCG
>URNJ01000156.1 GCA_900549215.1 uncultured Collinsella sp. | reverse complement strand
CCGTGTGTCTCATATCCAGCCCATAGCAGGCCAGCTACTTCTTAATGCCGTGTCCCAGACGCTTGGCGACCGATGCAACGGCCTCCTCGCTGGCCGGTCCGCAGCTCACGCAGCCATCAT
Organism: uncultured Collinsella sp.; assembly: GCA_900549215.1. Taxonomy (GTDB): domain Bacteria; phylum Actinomycetota; class Coriobacteriia; order Coriobacteriales; family Coriobacteriaceae; genus Collinsella. The sequence continues at coordinate 3,981 of URNJ01000156.1, read as the reverse complement.
GGGCACGCATCTGGCCGGTGACCTCGTCCATCGCGAGCGGCGCCACCTTCTCGAGCTTAAAGCCCTTGCCGGCGCGCATGTTTTCCTTGGCCACACTGATCATGAGCTTAATGCGGTTGAGCTGGTTGACCTCGGATGCACCGGGGTCGTAGTCCACCGCGACAATGTTGCTCTCGGGGTGCTGACGGCGCAGCTCCTTGATCACAGCCTTACCCACTACGTGGTTGGGCAGGCACGCGAAGGGCTGCGTGCAGATGATGTTGGGCGCACCGTGGTCGATCAGGTCGAGCATCTCGGCCGTGAGCAGCCAGCCTTCGCCCATGTTGTTGCACACCGAAAGCACCGTACGAGCCTTGTCCGCCATGGTGCCAATGCGCTCGGGCGCCTCGAAGCGGCGGGACTTTTCGAGCATCTCCTCCACCGGCGTACGCATCCAGTCCACGAGCTTGATGAGCGCCTGCATGCTGGCGCGCGCCGTGGCGGAGCTTCCAAGCTCGTCTTTTTGCAGCTCGGCGTTGCTCATGGAGTACAGGAAGAAGTCGAGCAGACCCGGCACCACGGCCTCGCAGCCCTCGCGCTCGATAACGTCGACCACGTGGTTATTGGCCGTGGGATGGAACTTGACCAGGATCTCGCCGACCACGCCCACGCGTGGCTTGGTGCCCTCGCCCACAAGCGGCATGGTGTCGAACGCGCGGATGGCCTCACGCGCAAGCTTGGTGTAGTTGTGCCTGTTGAACTTAGGCGCCAGCTTGCGGGCGCGCGCCATGTACTCCTCGTAGAGCGCGTTGGCGGCACCGGGCGTTGCCTCGTACGGGCGGCAGCGATAGAGCATCTGCATCATCACGTCGCCAAAGAGCACCGCGTAGACTGCCTGCTTAAGCAGCGCCGGCGTAATCTTAAAGCCGGGGTTGTCCTCGCCGAGCGCCACGGCCGAAAGCGAGATCACCGGAATCTCGGGGTGGCCGCTCTCGCGCAGGGCCTTGCGGATGAGCGCGATGTAGTTGGTGGCACGGCAGCCACCGCCGGTCTGGCTGATGACCACAGCCGTCTTGGACAGGTCGTACCGACCGCTCTCGATGGCCTCCATAATCTGGCCCGTTACCAGAATCGACGGGTAGCAAATGTCATTGTTCACATAGCGCAGGCCAGCCTCGACAGCGTCGTGATCGGTTGAGGGCAGCAGTTCCAAGTTGTAGCCGGCACCGCGGAACACTTCTTTGACCAGGTCAAAGTGGATCGGCGCCATCTGCGGGCACAGGATGGTGTAGCCCTCCTCGCGCATCTGCTCGGTAAAGGGCACCTTGGGCCACGCGGTCGAGGCGCTTTCACGCTGCGCCTCGAACGTGTACTTGCGGCTCGCGAACGCGGGGGCATCCTTGGAGGGAGCCACCGGCGCGGCATCGCCCTGCTCGTAGGCCTCGCCCGCGGCCGTGGCCTCGGCCAAGCGCTCGGCCTCCTGGTCCTTGAGCGCCGCCATGAGTGAGCGGATGCGGATGCGCGCGGCGCCCAGGTTGGACACCTCGTCGATCTTGAGCACGGTGTAGATCTTGCCGCTGGCTTCCAGAATCTCCTGCACCTGATCGGTGGTCAGGGCATCGAGGCCGCAGCCGAAAGAGTTGAGCTGGATCAGGTCCAGATCGTTGCGCATCGTCACAAAACGGGCGACGGCGTACAGGCGGCTGTGGTACATCCACTGGTCGACGACGCGGATGGGGCGCTCGGGCTTCACGAGATGCGCGAGCGAATCCTCGGTAAAGACCGCAAAGCCAAAGCTCGAGATAAGCTCGGGCAGGGCGTGGTTGATCTCGGGGTCGTTATGGTAAGGACGGCCGGCGAGCACGATGCCGTGGCCGCCGTGGTCCTCGACCCACTTAAGGGCCTCCTCGCCCATGGTCTGGATATCCTCGTGGAAACGCGCGTCGGCCTCAAAGGCAGCGTTGACGGCGGCATCGACCTCGGAGCGCGTGATTTTAGGACCGCGCACGCGACCGCGACCGGCCTCAGCATCGGCCACACGGTCGACGGCGAGCACCTGGTACAGACGGCGCTTGAGCTCGGTCTTATCGTGATAGGGCACAAACGGGTACAGGAACTCGATGTTCTGCTCGCGGATCTCGTCGATATTGAGTGCCAACGCCGTGGGGTAGCTCATGACGATGGGGCAGTTATAGCAGTTGCCAGCCGTCGGATCCTCCTTGCGCTCCCAGCGCACGCACGGCATCCAGATAAAATCGACGTCACGGTCGATGAGGTTCATCACGTGGCCGTGGCTCATCTTGGCCGGATAGCACACGCTCTCGGACGGCATGGACTCGATGCCCGCCTGGTAGGTCTTCTTGCTCGACTGGTCGGACAGCTGCACGCTAAAGCCCAGGCGCGTAAAGAACGCGTGCCAGAAGGGGTAGTTCTCGTACATGTTGAGCGCGCGTGGGATACCCACGGTGCCGCGCGGGGCCTCGTCGGGGCTCAGTACCTCGCGGTTAAAGAGCAGTTCGTTTTTCTTTTTGAAGAGGTTGGGGGCCTCGGTCTTCTGCTTTTTGTGGCCGGCGCCCTTCTCGCAGCGGTTGCCGGTGATAAAGCGCCTGCCGCCGCCAAAGTCGTTGACGGTAAGCTGGCAGTTGTTAGAGCAGCGACCGCAGCGGACGTGTTTTTGCGTCACGGTGAGGTGCGCAATGTCCTCGGCCGAGAGGATGGCCGAGGTGCCGTCGGCGCCGGCGCGATCGCGGGCGAGCAGGGCCGCACCATAGGCGCCCATGCAGCCGGCGATGTCGGGACGCACGGCATGAACGCCGGTGAGCTGCTCAAACGCGCGCAGCGTGGCATCGGACATAAAGGTGCCGCCCTGGACGATCACTTGGTTGCCGATCTCCTTGGGGTCGCGCAGCTTAATGACCTTGAACAGGGCGTTCTTGATGACGGAATAGGACAGGCCGGCCGCAATGTCGCCCACCGTGGCGCCTTCCTTTTGCGCCTGCTTGACGCGCGAGTTCATAAAGACCGTGCAGCGGCTGCCCAGGTCGACCGGGGCCTTGGCATGGATGGCAGCGTTGGCGAACGCGCGCACGTCCATGTTCATAGAGACGGCGAAACTCTCGATAAAGCTGCCGCAGCCCGACGAGCAGGCCTCGTTGAGCATGATGTGCTCGATGACGCCGTCCTTGACGCGCAGGCATTTCATGTCCTGGCCGCCAATGTCCAGGATGAACTCGACGCCGGGTAGGAACGCCTTGGCGCCGCGCAGGTGTGCAACGGTCTCGATCTCGCCGGAATCGGCCTTGAGGGCCTCGATGAGCAGCGCCTCGCCGTAGCCCGTAGTGGTCACGTGGCCGATGGTGCAGCCGGCGGGGATGTGGTTGTAGAAATCGGCCATGATGACCTTGGCCGTGCCCAGGATGTCACCGTTGTTGTTGCCGTACCAGGTGTGCAACAGCTGGCCGTCCTCGCCCACAAGCGCGGCCTTCATGGTGGTGGAGCCGGCGTCGATACCGATGAACACGCGGCCGGTGTAGCCGTCGAGCTTGCCCTTGGGGACGACTTCCTGGTCGTGGCGGGTTTTGAACTCGGCAAAGTCCTCGTCGGTGGCAAAGAGCGGATCCAGGCGCTCGACCTCGGCACCCTGTGTGTCACCCAGGGCATCGATAGCCTCGATGAGCTGCGGGAACGTGCTGAGCTTGTTGGACTCATGCGCCATGGCGGCGCCGCTCGCCACAAACAGGTGAGCGTTTTGGGGCACAATGCGGTGCTCCTCGTCCAGGTTGAGCGTGAGGTAGAAGCGATGGCGCAGCTCGGAGAGATACTGCAGCGGGCCGCCCAAGAAGGCGACGTTACCGCGGATGGGACGGCCGCACGCCAGACCCGAGATTGTCTGGGTCACGACGGCCTGGAAGATGGAAGCGGCGACGTCCTCGGGACGGGCGCCTTCGTTGAGCAGCGGCTGCACGTCGGTCTTGGCGAACACGCCGCAGCGGGAGGCGATGG
>URNJ01000155.1 GCA_900549215.1 uncultured Collinsella sp. | reverse complement strand
TTGTCGAGGCGCTGCTCGGCGGCTATTACGTGGTCGATGACTTGGTTGCCGCGCTGGCCGCGCCTGTCGTTGACGGTGTGACCTACGTGACTCCCGATGGCGCTCGCGTAAGCTGCGGCGGCCTTGTGCGCGTGGGCCTCGATGCCGGCGAGGCGTCGGGTGCTCTGGAGCGCAAGCGTCGCATTCGCGAGCTGGAGGGCTTGGAGCCCGATTTGGCCGCTGTGTTTGAACATGTGTCAGATCAGGTCGTTGAGGCCAATGCGGCCGTTGAGGAAGCGCGGGCCGCCGAGGGCGATGCCGCCGGCGAGATCGCCCGTCTTGAGGGTGAGCGCCGCTCGCTGCTCTCCGAGATCGGCCGCTTGGAGCAAAGCGCCAACAATGCCGATGTCGAGCGCGTGCGCATCTCCAAGCGCCGCGAGCAGGCCTCCGAGGCCGTTCGCGCTTCGCGCCCGCGCGTGGACGAGCTCACCCGTTCGCGTGACGAGGCTCGCGCGCAGGCAAGCGATTTGGGCTTGCAGATTGCCGAGGCCAACGACGAACTCGACCGCGTTCGCCGTGACGATTCCGAGGCTGCCGGCAAGCTCGCCGACGCCAAGGTTCGCCTCGCCCAGACGAGCGAACGCCTGCGTTCGCTGACGGGCCGCGTGCCCGACCTGGAGCATCGTCTTGAGGGCATCGACCGTCGTATCCGCGGAACACGCCAGGCTTCGCGCTCGCTCGAGCTGCTGCGCCTGCGCGTCGATCCCATGCACGAACGCTATTCTGCCCTGTTGGAACGCGCGTCGGATTGGGCAGCGCGCCTGCGTGACCAGGCCTCTCTGGAGGAGGCGGACTCCGCTTCGCTCAAGAAGACCATCGAGGATGCCAAGGCAGAGGTTGCCCGCGCTAAGGAGCGGGTCGATACCGCCTCCGCCACGCAAAACGAGTTCAAGGTCGCGCGTGGCAAGCTCGAGGTGCAGGTAGAGGCCGCCATTAAGGCCATTACCGCCGATGGCACCACGGTACTCGAGGAAGCGCTCATGCTTCCGGCGCCCACGGACCGCGATGCCGCCGAGCGCGAACTTAACCAGCTCGTGCGTCAGATCAACAACCTGGGCCCTGTGAACCAGGTTGCCATGGAGGAGTACGAGCAGCTCAAGCGCCGCGCCGATTACATCGAGGAGCAGCTGGCCGATCTGGAGAGCGCGCGCAAGGCGCTCACCAAGATCACGGTGGCCATTGATCGCAAGATGCGGAAGGCCTTCCTGGTGACGTTTGAGAAGGTCGACGCAAACTTCCGCGAGATCTTCGCTATGCTCTTCCCGGGCGGTCAGGCTCATCTGGAGATGACCGATCCCGAGCATCCTGCCGAGACGGGTATCGAGGTCGTGGCGCAGCCGCGCGGCAAGCGCATCACCAAGATGATGCTCATGTCGGGCGGCGAGAAGAGCCTGACGGCGCTTGCCCTGCTCTTTGCCGTGTACCGCACGCGCACGGTGCCGTTCTATGTGCTGGACGAGGTCGAGGCGGCACTCGATGACGCCAACCTGTCCAAGCTCATCGGCGCGCTCGATGTGTTGCGTTCCGATACGCAGCTCTTGGTCATTTCGCATCAGCGCCGTACTATGGAGGACGCTGACGTCCTCTATGGCGTCTCGATGCAAGCCGACGGCGTCAGTCGCGTCGTCTCGCAAAAACTCGATCGCGAAACCGGAAAGGTCGTGAATGCATAATGGGATTCTTCGATGCTCTCTCGCGCGGACTTGAGCGCAGTCGCGAGGCCCTCAACGAGGTCTTTTACTTTGGCGGCGAGGTCGACGAGGATTTTTGGGAGGACCTGGAGGACACCCTCGTCATGGGTGACATGGGCGCCGAGGTCGCCATCAAGGTCTCCGATGACCTGCGCGATGCCGCGGCCAAGAAGAACCTCAAGACCGCCCCGCAACTCCGTCGTGCTCTGGCCGAGCAGCTCGAGCAGCACTTTGTGCCCACCGAGCGCGATCCGTTCTCCGATACGCCGAGCTGCGTGCTGTTTGTGGGCATTAACGGTGCCGGCAAGACCACGACGGTCGGTAAGATCGCGAGCGCCATGGCCGCCCGCGGCAAGAATGTCGTGATCGGCTCTGCCGATACGTTCCGCGCCGCCGCCATCGAGCAGCTCGATGTGTGGGGCCAGCGCGCTGGCGTCCCCGTCATCAAGCGCGACCGCGGCTCCGACCCGGCAAGTGTTTGCTACGACGTGCTCGACGAGGCCGACAAGCGCGGCAGCGACCTGGTGCTTATCGACACTGCCGGTCGTCTGCACACGAGCCCCGAGCTCATGCGCGAGCTTGCCAAGGTGGCCAACGTGACGCGTAAGCGCGCCGCCAATATGGCCGCCGGCCCCATGCCCGTCTCAGTCGTGCTCGTGATCGATGCCGCCACCGGCCAGAACGGTCTGAACCAGGCGCTCGAGTTTAACGAGGCACTGGGCCTGGACGGTATTATCATGACTAAGCTCGACGGCACGGCTAAGGGCGGTATCGCCATGGCCGTGGCCGAGAAGCTCAAGCTCCCGATCCTGCGCGTGGGCGTGGGCGAGCAGGTCGATGACCTGCAGGAGTTCAATGCCAAAGATTTCTGCCGCGCCCTGGTGGGCGAGTCCAATTAAGGAGTGACTAGTGTTTGATTCCCTGAGCGATCGCCTCAACGACACATTTGACCGCCTGCGCGGCAAGGGCAAGCTGACCGAGGCCGATATTACTTCGGCCATGCGCGATATTCGCATGGCGCTGCTCGAGGCCGACGTCAACTTTAAGGTCGTCAAGGAGTTCGTCGCCAAGACCAAGGAGCGCTGCATGACCGCCGAGGTCATGGAGTCGCTGTCGCCGGCGCAAAACGTCGTCAAGATTGTGCTCGACGAGCTCACCGAGATGCTTGGCTCAACCGAGAGCAAGCTCGTCTTTAGCAACCGCATTCCCAATGTCATCATGCTTGTGGGTCTGCAGGGCTCCGGTAAGACCACGGCTGCCGTAAAGCTGGCCTACCTGCTCAAGAAGCAGGGCCGCTCGCCGTTGCTCGCCGCGTGCGACGTCTACCGTCCCGCTGCTGCCGACCAGCTGGCCACGCTCGGTGGCGAGATCGGCGTACCGGTCTTCCGCGGCGACGGTGCGCACCCGGTTGACATCGCCAAGGGCGCCATTCAGGAGGCCGTCGACCACCTGCGTGACGTGGTCATCGTCGATACCGCCGGTCGTTTGCAGATCGACGAGCAGATGATGCAGGAGGCCGTGGACATCAAGAAGGCCGTCAAGCCCGATCAGGTGCTGATGGTCGTCGATGCCATGACCGGCCAGGATATCGTCAACGTCGTCTCGACCTTCGCCGAGCGCACCGACTTTGACGGCGTGATCATCTCCAAACTCGACGGCGACGCCCGTGGCGGCGGAGCGCTTTCTGTGCGCCAGGTGACCGGCAAGCCCATCAAGTTTGTGAGCATGGGCGAGAAGCCCGATTCGCTGGAGCCGTTCTATCCCGATCGTATGGCCAAGCGAATCTTGGGCATGGGCGATGTTGTCGGTATCATCGAGAAGGCCCAGGAGGCGGCCGACGCCGAGCAGCTCGAGGCTGCCGAGCGCATGCTGCGCGAGGGCTTCACCATGAATGACATGCTCGACCAGATGAAGGCCGTCAAGAAGATGGGCGGCATGAAGGGCATCCTGGGCATGCTCCCCGGCGGCCAGCGTGCGCTCAACCAGATGGGCGGCAACCTGGACGAGGGCATCTTCGACAAGAACGAGGCCATCATCATGTCGATGACCAAGGAGGAGCGCCTTCGCCCCTCCATCATCAACGGTCAGCGCCGTGCCCGCATTGCCAAGGGCGCCGGCGTGACCCCCACCGAGGTCAATAGCCTTATGAAGCAGTGGGGCGAGATGAACAAGATGATGGGCCGCATGCGCACGATGGCCAATCAGGCGCAGGCCGGCGGCAAGAAGGGCAAGAAGGGTAAGAAGGGCAAAAAGATGCGCATGCCCAATATTCCCGGTCTGGATGCCATGGGTTTGGGCGGCATGGGCGGCCTGGGAACGGGCGGCCCCAAGTCCGATATGGACCTGCTGCGCCAGATGGAAGCGCAGATGCGCAACAAGAAGTAACGACTAGTTGAGTCGTGTAT
>URNJ01000154.1 GCA_900549215.1 uncultured Collinsella sp. | reverse complement strand
CCGCCGCCATGGTATCGGTCGCGCAGGCGATAAACGAAACATCGGGAGCGACGGAAAGCAGTTCACGCGCCGCACCATAGCCCGAGTCGAGCGTAAAGGACCCCTGGCGAATCAGGCTCGGATCAAGCGCCACGCCCACAGCGCCCAAGCCAGCCTCAAAACCGCGACGACGGTCGTAACCGGCCGCGCGGTCTTCTTCGGTAACACCGATGTAGGCGATTTTGCCCTCAGCACGCTTCGCGAGCGCCTGACCCAGCTCGAAAGCGGCCTCGTAATCATCGTGATAAACACACGCCGCACCCTCGACGTTTTGACCAATGACCACAAGGGGTACGCGACAAGACTCAATCGCTCGACGGTGCTCGCCGGTGATCATGGTTGCCACCAGCACGATGCCGTCGACCGGATGGTTCTGGAACAGGTCGAGGTATTCGAGCTCGCGATCGGCCGCGTTGTCGGTGTTGGCAAGCAGCATCTGGTAGCCACGACGACCGAGCACCTGGCCAATGCCGGCGGTAATGCGGCTCACGGATTCCGAGTTGATCTTGGGCACGATGACGCCGATGAGCTTGGTGGAGCCGGTGCGCAGCGCACGAGCCTGACTGGACCGCACGTATCCGGTCAGCTCAATCGCCTGCTTAATGCGCTCTGCCTTATCGGCCGAGATATATCCACCGTTGAGGTAGCGCGAGACGGCGGCGCTCGAAACGCCGGCCAGCTCGGCCACATCTTTCATCTTTACCACAAGCACCCCTGTCATTGAAATCGCTTTCACCATGATAACTGTTCGTTCCGGCGTTCTAACGAACGCCGGACCGCTCGACGCTGCGCGGGCATCTGCCGGGCGATCTGCCGCTCAAACCGTCGCTCGCGTACATGAAGTACGCGTCGCTCCTCTTTCGTGGCACCTCGCCACGGCAGCTACCCGCTCGCTGACGTATGCTCAACCAGGAGCGCCCCTCTTTGTACAATCTGCTCGCTAGGGTCCTACCCGTGGTACTCGCCGTTGTACTGGATGAGGGTCAGGTCCTCAACGCCATCGAGCGTGCGAATCGCGTCGGCATAGGGCATGTCAACGCCGTCCGAGAACACCTCGACGGCCATTTCCACCTTGTCACCGCGCATCGTCTTGGACTTGATGGTGAACTTGGTGCGCCCGAACGCGCGCACGATGTCGTCGCCAGTGGTCTGGCCCGTGTAGTGAATGACCATCATGTACACGCGTGCCTTGTCCTGGTGGCTCGCAAACCCGGCGATCATCACCACAATGACCACCGCCGTGAGCGCCACGAGCGCGTACATGCCGGCGCCTGCCGTAATGCCCGTGGTAATGGACCAAAACAGATAGAGCAGGTCGAGCGGGTCCTTGACCGCAGTACGATAGCGGACGATAGACAGAGCACCGACCATACCGAGCGAGATGACCACGTTCGTCGAGATCGCGAGCGTGACCATACAGGTAAGCACGCACATGCCTACGAGCGTAACGGCAAAGCTGCGCGAATACACCACGCCGGTAAAAAAGCGCTTGTACACGTAATAGATCAGGATGCCCATGGCGAGCGCCACGAGCAGCGAAAGGCCGATCTTGGCAGGGTCGACCTGGCCAAACGCCTCCAAGACGGAGTTCTTAAAAAAGTCCCTGGTGCTCATGGTCTAAATATCCCCTCGGTTCTCAAAATCCGATTCCCAGTAATTAAAACCGCGCAGGTAGGCGGTCTTTTCGTAACACAGGCAGTACTTAGAGACCGCCGTGAGTTCGGCCGCGCCCGGCGGCACCATATCGCGCACCAGCTGCGGGCAAAACTCCGTAAACTTGACCTCCATCACCAGCTTACCGGGCTCCAGGACCGGCAACGCGGGCAGCGTCACGTCAAAGATATCGAAGCTTCCCACCGCGGCACGCACGTTCATGTCAAACGTGATGCGAACGGTGCCCTCGTCCATCACCCACGGCTCGCGCTCGTAATCCACGATGGTCCGCGGGCGCATCATGTTACAGATGCACTCGATGTAGAACTCGCGGCAGAGTTGGTGCGGGCTCCTCAGCAAAAAGTCGTAGTCTCCGGCCAAGATCTGCTCAAACTCGTCGCGCGTGAGCGGCGCGTCCTCCTTGTAGATCCAGCTGCCGTACTTCTTTTTGCGCTCGAGCTTAATCACCTTGTCGCTGCCGTTATAGATGCGCACGCGATACTTTTTGCGCATGAGAATACCGGCGTCTTTTTCCTCGTAGGCCGAGTTGCAGTAGTCGTCAAAGTACAGGCTGCGAATGGTGTAACCGCCCGCCCGCGCATGCTTGTCCAGCTTAAACACCGGCGCCATGCGACAGGCAAGTGCGGTGTGCTCGCCCTCGTTAATGAGATATTTGAGCTCGTGGCGGTAACGCTCCTGCGTGGCACGCACAGGCGGTGCCGCCAGGCGCTCAAGCAGCGCGCTAGCCCTCCTCATACGTATCCTCCACGACCTTACCGCCGTCTTGCACGTAAAAACACTTCATGCCGTAGTGCTTGCCGTCGTCGGTCACATAGTAGTCAAACGCATCTTGCGTATAGCCGTCGGAGTTGGTGGCACGCACGCGCACAAAATACTGGCCGGTATCGGGCGCATCGCAGGTCACCTCGGGAAGCAGCACATCCTCGGCCTTAAAGACCACGTCGCTTATGGCATAGTCGCGCGCAAGCTCAACGGTGTAGCGAATGTCGCGCGCCTCAAAATCGTAGGACGCATCCCAGTTAATGCGCAGCTTGCCGTTATCGATCTGCGGCACGCCGATGTAGAAAGGCATGGGCTTTTTAAAACTCTCGCGAAAGCTCTTGTAGTTCTCCTCGATCTCGGAGGGAATCGCCGCGGCGATCTGCTCATATTGGTCCTTGGTGACAGGCAGATTGTCGATATCGGGCGAAGCAAAGACCAGGGATTCAGTCACCTCGCGGTAGTGCTTGATCATCTTGGTCAGGCGAGTCTCGGTCAAATACGAGCGCAAGTCCTTGACGGCACGGTCGAGTTCGCTGCGGAACGACTTGCTGCGCAACGCGCGGTTAAACAGCACGTTGCCCCAGTAGTTGCTTGCACCGCGCTCCCAGCTCGCGTAGTCCGAAAACCCGGTAAGAGAAAGCTCCAGCTTACGCAGCATGCCGTCGTTATCCCAATCCAAAAAGTACCAGGTGTTTGAGTTGAGCGGGCTGTACAGATAGCAGTTACGGTTCTGCGTATCGCAGTTGCCCGTCAGGATCTGAAACGCCAGCCAATAGACCAGATTCTCGGTATCAAAGTAGGTATCGAGAACATCATCGATCTTTTGCGACTCATCGTTGAGCGCATCGAGCATCTCGATGAGCTTGGTGTGGTCCGAATCGCCCTTAATCTCGAGCATGCCCTCAAAGTTTGCCTGGTTGTAGTCGGGATCGTCGGCAAGCTTAATGGTGTCCTCGTAGCGATGGAAATCGAAGCTGTTCACCTTGTACAGGTGCCCGCTCTTATCCAGGCCATGTGCCTTAAGCGCCGTCTTGTTGAGCTGCTCCACCTGCGTAAACAGACCGTAGTCCTCAAAGGTGTCGTTAGATTTTTCGGTCTGGTCGCACACCCACAGGTGCACAAACTGCGTGCGAAGGCCCATCATCTGGGGAATCCCACGGATAAGGTCGTAGGCCATCTTGTTGCGAAAACGCATACCCTCGCCCATATGCTTGTTGAGCGCAATCGCGCGCTGTTGGCGCCAGGTACCCTTGCCCTTTTTGAGCTCCACCTTGTAATTCTTTTGCGAGTTCATGCTCGACGTCTGGCCGCGCACCTGCACGGTGGCATTGGGCGCTTCCTCGCCATAACCAACCTCGCCGGCCACCGGGCCGTCTTCGTCGCCCGCCTGCAGCAGGCCCATAACCTGATAGCGCGTCACGCCCATGTCGGCATAGTCATACACCGAGTACGTGTTGATCTCGGCCCAGCTGTGGTCGGTGTTCTCGGAGCTGTTACCGCGCGAGACCGTCAGGTACATGGTCACAATACCCGAGTCGTCGTAGACCTCGTACAGCTCGTCCTTATCGCGCAGGTGCTTAGTCCCGTCCGAGGCCTCGGCCTTTTTGATCTCGTCCTGCTTTTTGACTTTTTTGGTCGAGGAGTCTTCCTGCACCGAGCAGCCCGAAAGCAACAGCACACCGGCAGCC
>URNJ01000153.1 GCA_900549215.1 uncultured Collinsella sp. | reverse complement strand
CAAGATGCTTGTGTCCCCCGAGGCGCTCCTGTGCCTGGACGAGCCCACCAACCACCTTGACATCGACTCGGTGGACATGCTCGAGAACGCCCTGCAAAACTTCCCCGGTACCATCGTGCTGATCAGCCACGATGAGCACCTGGTACGCGCCGTGGCCAATCGCATCATCGACATCCGCGATGGCAAGGTCACAGTCTATGACGGCGACTACGACTACTACCTCTACAAGCGCGAGGACCTCGCAGCCCGCGCCGAGGCGGCAGGGGATAGCGCACCTGCCGCGGCCAAGTCCACCAAAGCCAGCGCCGCCCAGGCCGACACCCCCGCCGCGGCGCCTAAGCCTGCCGAGGGCAAAAAGACCAAGGAGCAAAAGCGCGCCGAAGCCCAGGCCCGCGCTGCGCTCAACAAAAAGCTCAAGGGCGTGCGCAACCAGCTTAAGAAGATCGAGACGGAGCTCGACAAAAAGCGCGCCCGCTATGACGAGCTTATGGAATTGATGGCAAGCGAAGAGCTTTATGCCGATCAGGATAAGTTCAACGCCGCGCTGGGGGAATATAACGGCCTTAAGCAAGAGCTACCTAAGCTCGAGGACGAATGGTTGGAGCTTTCCACCCAGATCGAAGAGGAGACCGCGCGTGAATTCTCGTAAGGCCGCTGCCGTGGCGATGAGCGTCATCGCCATCGCCTGTCGCATCTGCGGCATCTTTATGAGCGCGATGACTGTGCTGCTGTGCTTTAGCGGCCTCACCGCCAAACTGCAGATTGTCGGCTTTGTCGTTGAGCTTTCTCGCGCGCTGCCGAGCGCCATCGCCGGCTACGGCGTCATCACCTCACCCTTTGGCGGCGTTTTCCGCTTGGATTACGCCATCGTGGCCGTCATCCTGTTTGTAGCTGACTACCTGCTCACGCGCGCCTCGCGCCGCGTCCGCTAGGGGAGCGCCATGTCCAGCAGCTACATCATGAACCTGCTCGCCAGCGCCGTCCCCGTCATCGTGGGCATCGTCATCCACGAAAGTGCGCACGCCGTCGCGGCCTGGGCACTCGGCGATAAGACAGCCCGTTCGCGCGGCCGCGTGTCACTCAACCCGCTCAACCATATCGACCCGTTCGGCACCATCATCCTGCCACTGCTCATGCTCGCAGCCGGTGGCCCGGTGTTCGCCTTTGCCAAGCCCGTGCCCGTCTACCTCAACAACCTCAAGCACCCCAAGCGCGACGAGGTCCTGGTGAGCGTGGCCGGCCCCGCGTCGAACATCGCACTCGCATGCCTCGCGGCCGCCCTCATGCACGCAACGTACGGCAATCTCTACGCCAGCATGTCCTTTGCCGTGGCGTCGCAGATCATGAACTTCGGCGCCACGTTTATCGTGGTCAACCTGTCGCTCGCGTTCTTTAACCTCATTCCGATTCCGCCGCTTGATGGCTCGTCGATCATCGTGCCCTTCCTCAAGGGCACGGCGCTCAACAACTATTACCGTCTGCAGCAATACGCTATGCCCATACTCATCCTGGTTCTATACCTGCTGCCTATGTGGACCGGCATCGATGTAATCGGCCGCTATTTCGACGTTACCGTGTATCCGCTTGCTGAGCAGCTGCTCAACTTCGCAATCGCCGGCATCTAAGGTAAACTTACAGGTCGACCGTGTAAAACGGTCGCAACATGCACCCAAACCGCGCCGCGAAGGCGCCGTCAAAGGAGGTCGAAGATGTCGTATCGCGTGTCGACGCAGGTCTACAGCGGACCGTTCGACCTGCTGCTGCAGCTGGTAACCCGCCAAAAAGTAGATATCGGCGCCATCTCGATCAGTGAGGTGGCCGAGCAGTACCTTGCCGAGGCCGAGCGCATCGAGGCGCTGGACCTGGACGTGGCGAGCGACTTTTTGCTGGTCGCGGCAACCCTTTTGGACATCAAGGCCGCCTCTCTGGTGCCGCAGGAGGCCCCGCGCAAAGTCGATGACGACGATGACGAGTTCGACGAAGACCTTGAGGAGCTCAGCACGCTTGACGGCGATGCCCTGCGCGAGGTCTTGATCCAGCGCCTGATCGCCTACAAGCAGTTTAAGGGCGCGGCGGCAGCCCTTGGCGCGCGCATGCAGGCCGAGAGCCGCATGCATCCGCGCGTGGCCGGCCCCGACCCCGAGTTTTTGGGCCTTATGCCCGACTACCTGGCCGGCATCACGCTGCGCGGCCTGGCCGTCATCTGCGCCGACCTGGACGGTAAGCGCCAGACCTTCCTGCTGGAGGCCGAGCACGTGGCACCGCATCGCGTGCCGCTCGACCTGACGGTGGCCTCGGTCGACCGCTTTACCATAGCGCATCAAACCTGCACCTTCCGCGAGCTGTTGGACGGCGACGCCACCACCGAGCAGCTCGTCGTCACCTTCCTGGCCATGCTCGAACTCGCCAAGCGCGGCTCGCTCATGCTGAGCCAGGACGAGATCTTTGGAACCATCTGCATCAACCGAGTCGAGGGGGCCGAGGCATACGTGCCCGGCGAGGGCCCCGAGCTCACCGAATAGGAGCGGCAACCATGTCAACCCTTTCCACGCTGGAGGCCAACAGCCTCAAAGGAGCCCTCGAGGCGCTGCTGCTGGTGTCGAGCGACCCCGTGAGCGCACCCGCCCTGGCAGGTGCGCTGGATATCGCCCCCGGCGAGTGCGCGTCGCTTTTGGCCGAGCTCAAAGTTGAGTATGAGGAGGCCAACCGCGGCTTTCAGCTGCGCGAAGTCGCCGGTGGCTGGCGCCTGTTCACGCACCCCGCCTACCACGATGTGGTCGAGGCCTATGTGCTGAGCTGGGACACGCAAAAACTGTCGCAGGCGGCGCTCGAGACCCTGGCCGTTATCGCCTACCACCAGCCCGTCACGCGCGAGGTGGTCAAGGGCATCCGCGGTGTCAACTCCGACGGCGTTATTGCGTCGCTCGTGGACAAGGGCCTGGTGCGCGAGTTCGGCCGCGACCCCGAGCGCGGTCAGGCCATCATCTACGGCACGACCAACGCCTTCTTGGAAAAATTCGGTCTGCGCTCCACCCGCGACCTGCCCGATCTGGAGCAGTTTGCCCCCGACGAGCAGTCGCGCCAGTTTATACGCGAGCGCCTGAGCGGCCGCAGCATTCAGTCCACGCTCGAGGAGCAGGCCGAGGACCTGGACGAAGAACGTGAGCTGCTCGATACCGATATTGATGATGTCGAGGCAGTCGGCGGCGAGGAAACGCTGTCCACCGACGACACTGCGGAGGATACGCATGACGAAGACTAACGAGACAGGGGAGATGCGCACCGGCGCTGCGGCGCCCAACGCGGATGTGCACAAGTCCGACGCCCAGCCCGTCTATCCGCACACCATGCGCCTGCAGCGCTTTTTGGCGCGCGCAGGCGTGGCGAGCCGCCGCGGGTCGGAGGACCTGATGACCGCCGGCCGCGTGACGGTTAACGGCGAGGTCGCGACCGAGTTGGGCACCAAGGTCGATGTCGACCGCGATCATATCGAGGTCGACGGCATGCCCGTTAAGCTCGACCAGGGCGCCGTGTACCTGATGCTCTACAAGCCGACCGGCTATCTCACCACCATGAGCGACCCGCAGGAGCGTCCCTGTGTGGCGGACCTGGTTCCCCGCGACCGATTTCTGGGCCTGTTCCCGGTGGGCCGCCTGGACCGCGACACCACGGGCCTTTTGCTCTTTACCACCGACGGCGACCTGTCGCAGGACCTGCTGCACCCGAGCAAACACGTCTACAAGACCTACCAGGCACTCGTGGACGGCGAACTGTCCGACCGCGACCTCACGGCGCTGCGTCGTGGCATCGAGCTCGACGACGGCCTATGCCAGCCGGCAATCTGCCGCGTCATCACCGCTCGCGAAGCCGAGGCCGTGGCTCCACAGGGCGTCAAGCCCGGCACCACCGCCGTGGAGGTCATCATCCGCGAGGGTCGTAAGAACCAGGTCAAGCGCATGCTGGGCAAGATCCACCACCCGGTGATCCGCCTGCATCGCAGCAACTTTGCCGGCCTGGAGCTCAAGGATGTGGCCAAGGGCTCGTGGCGCGAGCTCACCGACCGCGAGGTGCAAATCCTCAAGGCCGGCGGCATCCCGCCTAAGCAGGCCAGCTCCAAGCGCGACAGCGGCAAGCCCCAGGGCACGCCCGCGGCACGCACGCGTCACCACGGCAGCCACGGCTCC
>URNJ01000152.1 GCA_900549215.1 uncultured Collinsella sp. | reverse complement strand
TTGACGGCGGTTGCAAGAGCACCCTGCGGGCGACCGGTGAGAGCACCACGGACGCCAGCGCCGCAATGCAGGGGACGGGCCTCGATCTTTCCAAGAACGCAGCCTTCGACATGGGCTACCAGGGCATTGCCGGCGGCACGGACAAAATTAAGCTCAAGACAAGCGGAAACGTCGCCCGCGTCACGCGCGACATCTTCCGCGTAACTGGCGAAGGCGATCAGGTTGCAACGATCACCTGGACGGTCGAGCCCGGTGCGCACACGGCATAAGGCCGTCGCCCTGGCCGCCGCCGTCAGCATCCTAGCGTTTGGGCCAGCCATGGCCTTTGCCCAGCAAGAACAGGCGCAGGCCGCCACGCAAGTGACGGTCGACCTCTCGGAGCTCGACCGCGGCGACCGCGAGGAACCGTTGGCGCAGACAGGCGACAGACGATGGCTCTTGGCAGCAGGCGCCACAGCAGCAGGCGCGGGGACCGCCGGACTCGGTCTGCACATCAAACGCAGCCAGAAACAAAACACGGACAGGCCGCACTAAATTAGCTAAGGAGACCCTATGGCATCGAAGAACCTTTTGCCCGTCGTCGCACTCTGCGGCGCGCTCGCAACCGGAACGCCTGTCGCCGCTTGGGCGACTCCCGTCATGGCAGACTCCTTACCAGCAGCCCTAAGCTCCGTACCAAATCCTTCGAGCGCCATTGCGTGCAAGCGTTTTTCGATCGAACAGGCCGCAATCTCGACCTCGGGATGCCTTCGTCGTAATACGGACGGCTCGATAGTCGTGGATATCAATCGTTCGAACAAGGCAAACGGCTCCCAGGCGGGGTGCGCCGTCTGCACGTGGCGCTCGGTTGTGCTCGATGCAGATGGCGATCCATGCATTTTAGAGCTGCGCATCGACATCGCTTCGGTCGATGACTCGGCGAACGGAGCGAAGGTCGCCTTCGACGGTGCGTTTTTCGAGAAAGGAGGCGGTATATGTCTGGGCTGCGCCGCCGCGAATGCAGACGATGCGCAGCCCACCCTCTCATTCACGGCATCGTTGCGGCTGACCAAAGCCGACACCGATGCCATCGCGGCGGGAGAAGCGTCCCTGCTGTTCTACGCCGTCAGCGCCAAAGACACAGACGCTCATTTCGAGAGGCCAGCCGGATCACTCAGCCTTACACGAGGAATAGAGGCAGACCCTATTGAAATCGATTCCCACGCGCAAAGCAGGCAACGCATTCTTGCCGACCCGGCGCTTCTCGAAATGGAGTGGAACGGATCCGGAGCCATCGGAATTCTCCCCTCCGCGCTTGACGCCAAGACGCTCCCCTCAAACGACGAACCCGTCAACGCAACCATACAAGAAGAGGGTGCGGACAAAGAAGCAGGTGCGGGCGACACGCCGTCGCCGACAAACAGCGTCCCAGCTTCTTTCGAAGCACCGGATGAGCCCGCTACCGATCCAAACGATCCCGAGCTCGCGGACAGTCTGGGGCTTGCTGATCCTCAAGAGATCGATGAAGGTAACTGTTGCGTGCTTGCCGCGCTCGACCACACAGAGGTCATCGACGCTGCGAACATCGAAGCTGCCGCCGCCAATCAGCCCGTCCGCAAGTCGGCTATCATCGCATTTCCTGAATCCATCGAAGTCGTCTTTTTGCCATCGGGCGAGGTCGTGGCCCCAACACTGCTCACCTTGTTGGGCGCCAAGAATACTCGAAACGAAATTAAAAAGGTCACAGTTGTCGACCCTGCAACCACCGCTAAACTGCGTCTATACGCCGTTGCTCCAGACGGAGGCAAGACCTTGGAATTCGATGGCGACACACTCCTAGCCTGGCGACGTCTGGACATTATGCAAGACGTCTCGTACCAGATCGAACTCGAAGGGTTTGATCGTGCCCGCGATGCCAATATCATTGCCGCGGCTATTGAATCCCCACAGCGGCTTATGACACTGCGCTTTGAATACTATCCCTATGTCCCGACAACCACCTGAGGCTTAAATGC
This sequence comes from uncultured Collinsella sp., assembly GCA_900549215.1. Classification (GTDB taxonomy): domain Bacteria; phylum Actinomycetota; class Coriobacteriia; order Coriobacteriales; family Coriobacteriaceae; genus Collinsella. The sequence continues at coordinate 2,283 of URNJ01000152.1, read as the reverse complement.
TGCGCGTCGTTGCTAATATCACTTATATAACGTATTAGATGAGTCGCGATGTACCTCGCATTCCACTCTGCTACGATTGCCACGTTGGCATCAATACGGGAGGGCTCATGCCGGGCTTGGGAACAATCATCAACGTTGTGCTTTTGATTGCGGGCGGTCTTTTGGGATTAGCAGGCGGTCGCTTCATTACACCGCGCATCCAAGACACGCTCATGAAAGCATCGGGGCTGTGCGTCCTGTTTATCGGCCTGGGCGGCACCATGCAAAAGATGCTCATTATCGATGGAAAGGCGCTAGCGACCACCGGTGCCACCATGCTCATCGTCTCATTTGCGCTCGGTTCGCTCATCGGCGAGGCCGTCAACTTGGAAGCCGCCATCGAGAACCTTGGCGAATGGCTCAAGCGCAAAACCGGCAGTGAGGACGATAACGAGTTCACCAACGCTTTTGTCTCGACATCGCTGACCGTCTGCATCGGTGCCATGGCTATCGTGGGATCAATCCAAGACGGCCTGCTCGGCGACTGGTCCACGCTCGCCCTCAAGGGAGCGCTGGACTGCATCATCGTCTGCACCATGACGGCGTCGCTCGGACGCGGCTGCATCTTCTCGGCCCTGCCCGTAGCCGTGTTCCAGGGGACAATCACGTTGTTTGCCGGCGCGCTCTCCCCCATCATGACCACAGCAGCCCTCAACAGCCTTTCGCTCGTAGGCTCCATGCTCATCTTCTGCGTCGGCGTCAATCTCATCCGTCCTCAGACCTTCCGTACGGCCAATATGCTTCCCTCCGTCGTCATCGCCGTCATCTACGCCCTCCTGTTCTAAATCTATCTACGCAGCAGTATCTCGAACACCTGTTTGATGCTGTGCTATGATATGAGGTCACCGAAGTTGCGTTAGGAGAGGAGAAGCGGTGGCCGACCAGGACATCAAGATGCTCATCGAGCGCATTATGGTCGAGGCCCGGACCCATCAGTCTGCCCGCTTCTCACATGAAGTCTACGCAGACGAGCCGATTCTCAAAACCGGTCGTCAGATGCAGAACTTCCTCCCCGACCAGTATCGCAAGATGCGCGAGATATCGCGCTGGCAGGATGACCCCAAAGGCGGCGCGGGTCGCTGGCTTTCGGAAGCCGAGCTTTTTTACCGCCAGGGCCTGGTGATGGCCGACTTTGAGGACGACTGCCCCTACAACGGCACCTTTAAGTCGTACTTTCCCACCTACAATGCCATGAGCGATCGACAGTTGCGCGGCTACTTTACCTGGCGTGCCCAGGTGCGTCGCGGAACCGTCGAGGAAACGTCTACGTCCTTTGCCTTTCTGTATCTCTATGAGCTGATTTGCGGCATTGGCGTAGAGAATCCGCTCGATGGTTTTAACAAGATCAAGGCCTTTTGGGATGCCTATCGCGCCTTCGAGCCCGGCATCGATCGGTTTGCACGCGTGTGGTTGCAGGATTACGCCGTATTCCATGGGCTCGACCCCAAGCTGCTTCGCAACTCTAAAACCGTCATGTTCGATAACGCCCTTATCGAGCTGCGACGCGCGGCACGAGACCTTGTACCGGTACCGGCACCGTCCTGCCAGACCCCCAAGCGTCGCAAAACCTCCGAGCCCACGCTCCCCCTTCCGCCCGATGAGGTGCGTGAGGAGCGACTCATGGCCGCCATCAACGCCCTCTCCACGTACAACCTAAGTAACTCGCGGCTCGACCGCAGCCACCACCGCGATTTGCGCCACGTGGCATGCGCCGTGTATGTCCGCATGGCGCGCTACTATGACACGCACCGAAAGACCGGCATCGTGGCAAGTTTATTTGGGGAGGAGACGGCCATGCCCTACACCATGTTTGCCTCGGCCGTATTCTTTGCACCCGAGCGCCACGAGGACTGCGAATACCGCCTGGATCCTATCCATATCTACCGTTGCCAAAACGGCTTTTGGGAATGCATGCGTATCCACGGTAGTAGGCAAAAGAGCAGCAAGCTCGGTGAAATGATGCGCGCCTGCGACCAACGCCTGCGCCTGGCGCTGGACCCCGCCCATCCCCTTAAGGAAGAAAAGGTCCCCAAATATCTGGCCAAGATTATCGATGACGAGATTGTGGCATGGCTTTCGTGGGATGCCGCGCACCAACCCGTCAAGATCGATATCGATCTGAGTCAGCTGGGGCACATTCGGAGCGCCGCTGCGCAAACGCGCGAAGCGCTTTTAATCGACGAAGAGCGTGAGGACAGCGCGCCTGTGGAAGTCGAGGCAGCGGACTTAGGGCAACCGGAAGCC
>URNJ01000151.1 GCA_900549215.1 uncultured Collinsella sp. | reverse complement strand
CTCGGTCGCGCCGGCAGGGAGATCGCCACGCAGGGCCAGGATGTTTTCCACGCCGGCGGTGCGATACTCGTCGATTTTAGCGGCGATATCGGCGTGCGAGCGGCCCACGCAGGTAAGGTGTGCCACCGAGGGTGTATCGAATTCGCTCGTAATCATATGCGCGATGGGGGCGGTGGTGGCACCGTTGCCCGAACCGCCGGCCGAGCAGGTGACCGAGACAAAGCTCGGCGAAAGCTTGCACAGATTGCCTGCCACTTCGCGAGCCGTATCGAGGGTAAGCTCGCCCTTGGGCGGGAACATCTCAAACGAAACGGGTGCGGTGCCCTGGGATGCTGCCTGCTTAAAAACCTCGTCGACGCGCATATCGTGCTCCTCTAGATACGTAATAGTGTGATGTGTTGTAAGGATTCTACAGCACCACTGTGCCACGGTGGAGTTTCACTTGCTATTTGAGGATACCAATCAAAGATGCCTTGCTATCGGCTTTATCTATAACAGAGCGGCTAATCTAGGCACGGACTATAAAGACTGGTATTTCGCATCAAATACCAGTCTTTATAGCCCGTGGCAAATGAGCTACCCGTAAACTGTGCGGGGAGGTCTGCAATTTATGCAGTTGATTGGCTGTTGAGGGTGGCAACGCCGCCTCGATAGGGTAACCTCATTGATTGGTTTCGCGACAGCAACATAACGGTAATGTCGCGGAAACACGGCGAGCCTAAGCTATGACTCGTTCGTTAGTAATCAACACCGCTTCTCACGCGGTGCCGATACGAAGGGAGTTCCGTATGGCCGATCTTACTGACCGCTTCGGGACCATGGTGTTCTCTGAGGAAGTCATGAAGGACTACCTCCCCAAGGACATTTGGAAGCGCCTTGCTGCAACCCTCGAGGACGGTGAGCCGCTCGACCTGGATGTGGCCAACGCCGTTGCCCACGCCATGAAGGTCTGGGCCATCTCCAAGGGCGCGACGCACTACGCGCACTGGTTCCAGCCGCTTTCGGGCATTACTTCCGAGAAGCACGACAGCTTCCTCGAGCCCAACCACGACGGCACCGCCATTACCAAGTTTACGGGCAAGAACCTCATCCAGGGCGAGCCGGATGCCTCCAGCTTCCCCAACGGCGGCCTGCGCGCCACCTTCGAGGCCCGTGGCTACACCGCTTGGGATCCTACCAGCCCCGCCTTCATTAAGGACGATGTCCTGTGCATCCCCACGGCCTTCTGCTCCTACACGGGCGAGGCCCTGGACAAGAAGACCCCGCTGCTGCGCTCCATGACCGCGCTCTCGCGTGAGTCCAAGCGCGTTTTGGCGCTGTTTGGTAAGACCCCCAAGAAGGTCGTTCCTTCCGTGGGCGATGAGCAGGAGTACTTCCTGATCAAGAAGGACGCTTACCGCAAGCGCAGGGACCTGGTCATCACCGGCCGCACCCTCTTTGGCGCTGCCCCCTGCAAGGGCCAGGAGCTCGAGGAGCACTACTTTGGCGCTATCCGCCCTACCGTCTCGGCCTATATGAAGGACCTGGACGATGAACTGTGGGCGCTTGGCATTCCCGCCAAGACCAAGCACAACGAGGTCGCTCCCTGCCAGCATGAGCTCGCCCCTGTCTATGGCGAGGTCAACGAGGCCATCGACCAGAACCTGGTCATGATGGAGAAGATGAAGCTCATCGCCTCCCGTCACGACTTGGTCTGCCTGCTGCACGAGAAGCCCTTCGAGGGCATCAACGGTTCGGGCAAGCACAACAACTGGTCGCTTGGTACCGAGTCCGAGAACCTGCTCGATCCGGGCGACACCCCGCTCGACAACCTGCAGTTCATTGTCTTCCTCACCGCGGTGATCGAGGCCGTCGATAACTATCAGGAGCTCCTGCGTGCTTCCGTTGCCTCGGCCGGCAACGATCATCGTCTGGGCGCCAACGAGGCTCCTCCGGCGATTATGTCCATCTTCCTGGGCGACCAGCTTACCGAGGTCGTCGAGAAGATCATCGATGGCAAGGCTTCCGTCCATGCCACGCGCGGCGTGCTTGACCTGGGCGCCGATACCCTGCCCAAGCTGATGCAGGACAACACCGACCGCAACCGCACCTCCCCGTTCGCCTTCACCGGCAACAAGTTCGAGTTCCGTGCCTGCGGCTCCGAGCAGAACGTCTCCGACTCCAACCTGGTGCTCGATGCCGCCGTGGCCAAGTCGCTCAAGTCCTTCGCCGATGCACTCGAGGGTACGCCCGAGGATAAGTTCCAGGACGCCGCGCTCGAGTACTGCAAGAAGGTCCTGACCGACCACCAGCGCATCCTCTTCTCCGGCGATGGCTACTCCGACGAGTGGCCCGTCGAGGCTGAGAAGCGCGGCCTTGCCAACAACAAGACCACGGCTGACGCTCTTCCCGCCTTTGTTTCCGATAAGGCTATCGCGCTCTTTGAGGAGACGGGCGTCCTGACCAAGGCCGAGGCTCAGTGTCGCTACGACTGCAAGCTCGAGAAGTACAACAAGCTCATGAACATCGAGGCTACCACGATGGTTCGCGAGGCGCGTCGTACCTATCGCCCGGTCATTACCGCCTATGCCACCAAGGTCGCGAAGGGCCTTGAGACTATTCGTGCCGCCGGCGCCGAGGCCGCCATGCAGTGCGAGCAGAACACGCTCAACAAGCTCTGCAACGGCATCACCGCCATCAACGACTCCATCAAGGCGCTCGACGCCGTGCATCAGAAGGCCGAGGCCCTCGATGGCCAGGAGCAGGCCAACGTGTATGCACACGAGGTCGTTCCCGCTATGGATACACTGCGCGCCGCCGTGGATGCCATGGAGGAGATCGTGGCCGCCGACTACTGGCCGGTCCCGACCTACGACGACATCCTGTTCTACGTGTAGAGCGTAACTGACATATCGTCACGATATTGAGCCGGGGTCCGCATCGCGCGGGCCCCGGCTTTTTGTTTGAGAAGGACGCTTTGGAGTCCGTTTTGCCGCCGATTTGCCGGGATTCGCACCCTGTCGGGTTCGAATCCCGGCGTTGGGGTAGAAAAAAGCCCATCACCGCGGGGGTAACGGGCTTCTCGTTTCAAATGGTGCCCCCAGCGGGATTCGAACCCGCGATATCCACCTTGAAAGGGTGGCGTCCTTGGCCGCTAGACGATGGGGACAGCGGGAAAGAGTATAGCAGACTTTTTTGCCGGCGCGTATATCGTTGGCAAACTGGAAAACCACCACAAAGGTACCTGTCCCTTTGTGGTGGTGAGGTGCTAGGGGAGCAGCTTCATGGCGGCGTCGTGGGCGGTGTGCTCGTAGGCGTCGTCGAGGGGCTTGAGCGGCAGCAGGGCTGTGGCTTGCGCATCGCCGCGGCGCTCGAGGGCGTGGGTAATGAGCCAGTCGGTGAGTTCAGGGTTCTTGGGTAGCGCCGGTCCGTGCAGGTACGTGCCGATGACGCCCTTGTAGATGATGCCCTCAAAGCCATCGTCGCCGTTATTGCCGGTGCCCGCGACGACGGCCGTTCCGAGCGGCGTGGCATCTGCGTCGAGTAGAGTGCGGCCGCCGTGGTTCTCGAATCCCACAAAGGGCTCGGGTGCCAGGACAGTCTTGACGGCGACGTTGCCGATCAGGCGGTCGGAGCCGCGCACGGTCTCGGCGGCGATGATGCCCATGCCTTCAATGCGATCTTCACCCATGTAGTATGAACGGCCAAGCAACTGGTAGCTACCGCAGATGGCAAGCAATGAGCCACCATCTTCAACATAGGCCGCGACCTTGTCTTTTTGGGCGAGCAGCTCGTGCGCCACGGCCAGCTGATCGCGATCGGAGCCGCCGCCCATCATGACGATGTCGGCGTCGGTGAGATCGAGCGACTCGCCCATGCGGACCTCGTCCACGCGCACGGGAATGCCGCGCCAGGCGCAGCGGCGCTCGAGGGCGATGACATTGCCGCCGTCGCCGTAGAGGTTGAGGGCATCGGGGTACAGATAGACGATGCGCAGGGGGCGCGAAAGCTCGGACGGCGCGACGCCGACGGGGACGGCACTGCCATCGGCGCACGTTGCAGCGTGGGCGGCAACCGTAGCCGCATCGGTGTCCTTAAGCTCGTCGAGCTCCTTGACCAGCGGCGGAAAAGCTGTGTAGTTGGCGACGGCATAGAAAGTGTCGCTGGCGGCTTCATCCGCAATAATGCCGGAAATTGCCGCCGCACTGGTGTCGCCCGGAATGGCAATCATGTCAAGCCCCACGGAACAGACGCACGTCATGGCTTCAAGCTTTTCCAGCGTCAGGCCGCCCGCCGCCGCCGCACAGGAAG
>URNJ01000150.1 GCA_900549215.1 uncultured Collinsella sp. | reverse complement strand
TTGCGCGCACCAGCAAGACCTTCCCCCTCGCGCAGGACCTCGTCACGCTATGGCCTCTCTACCTTGTCGTTGTGGGTTGGCAGGTCATCAGCGTGCTCAACATGCTCGGCGGCGCCCGCCGCGTGCGCCGTACCATGGCGCCGCTCAACGACCTGGCCTTGCGCGTGGACGAGCTCGGCCGTATGCAGCTCTCCGGCGGCAAGATGGAAACGCTGGAGCAGGCCATCGAGCGCGCAAGCGTCGACTCGCCGAGCGTCACCACCGGCGACGCCGACCTGGCAAGCATCGAGGTCGCGCTCAACCGCCTGCTGCGCCAGATGCAAGAGGCAAAGCTGCAGCAGATGCGCTTTGTCAACGATGCGAGCCACGAGCTACGCACGCCCATCGCGGTGATTCAGGGCTACGTAAACATGCTCGATCGCTGGGGCAAAGACGACCCGGACGTGCTGGCAGAATCCATCGCGTCCCTCAAGGCCGAAAGCGAGCACATGCAGGAGCTCGTGGAGCAGCTGCTGTTTTTGGCGCGCGGCGATGCCGGGCGCACGGTCCTGCGGCGCGCGAATACCAACCTGGCCGCACTGGTCGGCGAGGTATGCGAGGAGTCACAGATGATCGATGCCAAGCACACGTATCGGCTGGCTTTTGACGCCTTGCTTGCCAGCGACCCGCGCTGCGACGCGCCCGTTGACGTGGCGCTCGTGAAGCAGGCTCTGCGCGTGATCGTGCAAAACGCCGCCAAGTACTCGGATGCGGGAACGACCGTCACATTTGGCATAACGCCCGATGCGGGCATGGGCACGATCGACATAAGTGTTGAGGACGAGGGTATCGGCATGAACCAGGAATCCGCAGCTCACGCGTTTGAACGGTTCTACCGCGCTGACAACGCACGCGATGCCGGCGCGCAGGGCTCGGGTCTGGGGCTTGCCATTGCCAAGTGGATCGTCGATAGCCATGGCGGTGTCATTGGCGTGACCTCAGTCGAGGGCGTCGGCAGCCGCTTTACGATTCGCCTGCCGCGCTAGGAAGCCCCTCGGCATAAATAAAGGGATAGGGCCACGCGGCCCTATCCCTTTTTGCTAGCTATGGCAGCTTGTGCGCTACTCGCGGCACAGGTGCACGGCGAAGCCGGCGAACTCGCGCTTAAAGTACACGAGCTTGGTGCCGCCGTCGGGCAGCAGCACGCGCGACTCCTCGTTGACCTCGAGCCCGCGCTCGGCAAACCACTTCTCGGCCGCATCGATGTCGTTGACGGCAAAGCCGATGTGGCCCTTGGCGCCACGACCGTTCTGCTTCATGATCTCGACCAGCGAATCGTTAAAGTACGAAACCGGGGTCTCAATAATGGGCAGGCCCATCATCGTCGAGAACAGCTCCGCGATCTCCAAGGCATCTGCCGGGTCGGTGGCGTTAATGCCCACATGGGCAACGCGCATGCCAAAGAGCTCGACCGGATTGGCGTTCTGCTCATTCATACAGGCAGCGCCTACTGAGCCATAACGTCGAGAACGGCCTTCTCGGCAGCAACGCGGTTCATGCCGGTCATGAAGGGCACGCCGCTCACGTACGGGCAGGTGAGGCCCTCGGGGGCAACGGTAGTGGCGATCAGCAGGTCGGCGCCCTCGTCGCAAGCGTCCTTGGCCTCGGAGATGGCACACTGCACGATCTCATACTTGCCGGCATAACCGTTGGCGTCGAGCATGGTAGCGACCTTCTGGGCAACGAGCGTGGAAGTAGCAGCGCCAGCACCGCAAGCCAAAACGATCTTCTTCATAGGTAATGTCTCCCTTCATGGTTTACTTTAGGTAAGTGTACCGCAGCGAGCGATGGCACTCAGCCTCGATGAGCTTTTATGCCAGTTTGCTTGCGCGCTGCGTATAATACATCTAGTACGTGTTGTCATACCGCTCGCTTTATGAGCGACTAAGGACCCTAATATGCCCGATTCCCGCACACTCTGGACCGCCGTCGTTATCATCTGTATCGCCGTGTCGGTGTTCTTTAGCGTCAAAAAACGCACCACGTTTAAGCGCCTCCAGCAGCTTATGGCTGCCAAGCAGTGGGACGAGTTCGATCGTTTGCTCGACGGCAAACTCACCAGCATGCTGTACCCGCGCTACAACCGCGACTACCTGCGCCTGAACTCCTATCTGCTGCGCGAGGACCACGAGCGCGCCAGCGAGATGTTCGACCTGCTGTTGAGCCTCAATCTGCCCAAGATGCAGCGCGTCGACCTGGTGATCAAAGCCTTTAACTACTATGTTGGCCAGGAGGATCGCAAAAAGTCCAAAGAGCTGTTGAACGAGATCAAGGGCTTTGAGGGCGGTCAGGCCGAGGCAGTCGCGCACGAATGCCAACTGATGTACGACACGATGATCCTCAAGCGCCACAACGACATTCCCGAGCTGGAGCGCATGCTCGAGGACGTCGGCGACGACCCGGTCAAGCGCTGCCGCCTGGAGTACCTGCTGGCCCTGCAATACCAGAACAAGGGCGACGAAGCCAAGTTCCAGGAGTTCCTGGAGAAGTCGGGCCAACACTCGATGGCCGTCAACGCGTAACTGACGGCTTGTGCTAGACTTCTAGTCTCACGGGGGCGTGGCGGAATTGGCATACGCAGGAGACTTAAAATCTCTCGCCGCAAGGATTGTGGGTTCGAGTCCCACCGCCCCTACCATATGGAGCTTTCGAGCCCGTGTCCCCAAGGGATGCGGGCTCGTCTCTTTTAGATGCCGTCTACTGCAGAGCAGCTCATTTGGGACGGGGCTTTTTTGACTACTTCTTCCGCCCACCCAATGAGTTTCCTCCCACATTTTCCGATTGAAAAACGTGGTTATCTCCCACATTTTCCGATGGAAAAACGTGGTTGTCTCGCACATTTTTCGATGGAAACGCCCAAATGGCCTTATACTAGCCGAGAGGGTTGGGAGGCAATGTGCAGCGACAGCTTATGAGTGAACTTATCGCTTGGAAATCAAGGGCGAATCGCAAACCTCTCTTGCTTAAGGGAGCCCGCCAGACAGGAAAAACTTGGCTTCTTAACGAATTCGCAAGCCAGCAGTATCGAAACGTCATTCGTTTTGACTTTATGCTCGAGCCGAGCACACGCTCGCTGTTCGATGGGGACCTCGACCCCAAGCGCATCATCTCCCAGATAGAACTCCTACGTGGCCAAACCGTAACGCCAGCAGACACGCTCATCATCTTCGACGAAATCCAAGAGGCACCACGCGGGATCACCTCACTCAAGTACTTCAACGAACTTGCACCCGAATACCACATCGTGGCAGCCGGTTCCTATATGGGCCTCGCGCTCCGACGCGAAAATGAGTCATTTCCCGTCGGTAAAATCGACCAGCTCACCATGCGTCCCATGGGGTTTGCCGAGTTCATTCGTGCCGTCGACGGCAACCCGCTCGCCGATGCCATCCTTGCCGCAGACATGAACCTTCTAGCAAACGTTACCGAAAAGCTCGAGCACTTGCTCAAGGAATACCTTGTTGTCGGCGGTATGCCCGAAGTTGTCTCCGCTTTCGCCGAGACACGCGATTTCATCGAAGCCCGAAGGCTTCAGCAGCAAATCATCGAGGCTTACGAATCCGATTTTGGCAAACATGCACCCGCCCGCATCGTCGAGCGTATGAGGTTGGTTTGGAAATCCCTTCCCGGCCAGCTTGCAAAGGAGAACAAGAAGTTTGTCTATGGCGCCCTTCGTCCCGGAGCGCGCGCACGCGATTTCGAGGAAAGCCTCCAGTGGCTCACGGACTACGGAATCGTTCATAAGGTGCCACGTGTCTCCGCTCTAAAGGCGCCGCTCTCGAGCTACGAAGACCTCTCGGGCTTCAAACTGTTCTGCATCGACACCGGTATCCTCGGAGCGCTCTCCGGTCTCTCTCCGGCCATCGTTCTTAACGGATCCGCTGTCTTTACCGAGTTCAAAGGTTCGCTGACCGAACAATACGTCGCGCAGGAGCTTTTGCTCCAGGACAAAACTCCCGCGTATTGGTCCTCTACCTCTGGCAATGCCGAAACCGACTTTGCCATCGACCATGCGGGAACCGTGCTTCCGCTTGAGGTCAAGGCGGCAGAGAACCTTAAAGCGAAGAGTCTGAAAATAGCCTGCGAAAAATTCAAGCTCGAGCGTTGCGTGAGAAGCTCCCTGGCGGCATATAGAGACGAGGGCATGCTCGTCAATATTCCGCTTTGGGAGATTGGGCAAATCGACAAGCTGGCATAGACGCCGTGGGGACGCCCCGCAAGGACTGTCCCCAGGTGCCGGCAGAGACGATATGAGCAGGACATAAAAACATTGAGAGCCCCTGCTGCAT
>URNJ01000149.1 GCA_900549215.1 uncultured Collinsella sp. | reverse complement strand
AACCGCAAAGGAAGCAACCATGAAAGCACTCGTCATCAACGGCCCCAACCTCAACATGCTCGGCATTCGCGAGCCGGGCATCTATGGCAGCGACAACTACGACCGCTTAGTGCAGATCTGCCAGGAAGCGGGCGCCGAACAGGGCTTCGACGAAGTCGAGGTCTTCCAGTCTAACCACGAGGGCAGCATCGTCGACAAGATCCAGGAGGCCTACGGCAAGGTCGACGGCATCGTCATCAACCCGGCTGCCTACACGCACACGAGCGTGGCCATCCTGGACGCCCTCAAGGCCGTCGCCATCCCGGCTGTGGAGGTCCACATCAGCGCCGTCGAAACACGCGAGGACTTCCGCCAGGTGAGCTATGCGCACCTGGCCTGCTTCACCACCATCACCGGCGAGGGCCTGCAGGGCTACGCACACGCGATGGAGCTGCTGAGGGAACGTCTCGAAAAGTAGCCTCGCGAGCAAATCCATCAACGCGATTCACACGCTAATAATGCCAGTGCCGCCAGCAGCAACCTCGCTACTGGCGGCACTTTATTACTGGCATATAATCATTGCAGTCACACAACGTCTGGAGACGCGCATGTTAAGCATCCATCTGGGGGATTACCCCGGTTCCATCTACGATACCGAAACCTATTTTAGGAACTCATACTTGGACTCATGGTTCGAAGACCCTATGGCCGCACAGATTATTAAAAGCGTGGACGGATCAGAGCTCATCGGTCCCCACAACATCGTAAGCAAACAGCTGGGCTCGATCACCCCACTCGAACTGTCCGGCGGCGTTAAGACGCTGCTGCTGGTGCGCAATCTCCCAAATATGGTGTTCAACGCATCCACCTGCGGAGACAACTGTGCCCGCTGGCTACTCAAGATCGGCAAAGAGCGGGATGTGATGGTGACCTTATTCCACATCATGAAATTCCCCTGGAAGAGCTTTGAAATCCGCATTGAAAACGATGGCCGCATCGTCAGAAACATGCAGGAGTTTGTCGGCGCCACGAATGACTTTTTGGATGTTGATGAGTAATGAAGGGAACGCATACCGTTGTCGTAGAGCGTGCAAAGGTCAAATACACACTCACGTTTAAGCGCAATATTTCCTTTATACGCGGCAACAGCGGCACGGGTAAAACGACGCTCATCTCGATGATTCGCGACTACAACGACCGAGGACCGGAAAGCGGCGTTGCACTCAGTTGCGACGTGCCTTGCGAAACGCTTTCCGGCAGACGCTGGGAGCGCGAGCTATCGATCATCGAAGATTCAATCGTCTTTCTAGATGAGGGTAACGAGTTTATCTACTCAAAGGACTTCGCCAAAGCCGTCAACGGCTCGTCCAACTATTTTGTTCTGATATCTCGTCGCGATGCCAACGAGCTCCCCTACAGCGTTGATGAGATCCTGAAGCTAGTCAACACGACAAGTAAAACAATCAATGGCCGCAAGAGCGACAGGCGCTTCTACTCGGTGACCAAGCCGCTATATGACCACACGGCAAGTATGCTGTATCAGGATCTAAATGTTGGATTCGAGGTACCCGACGCCGTAGTTGTCGAGGATAGCAAATCTGGCTATCAATTCTACGACGCTCTTTGCAACCGACTCGGGATCCCCTGCTATACCGCCACCGGCGTTGCGAATCTAAAACGTACGATTCACGAATGTCCCGAGCAAAACATCCTTGCTATTGGAGACGGAGCAGCATTTGGTCCCTACATCGAAAAGGTGCTCGGACAGCGCGTTTACAAGAACGTACGCTTGTTCCTCCCCGAATCATTCGAGTGGACACTCCTGCAATCTGGCCTCATTCCCAGTAACGATATCTTAAAAATCCTCGAGGATCCCTCAAGCTATATCGAAAGCCGCGACTACCTGAGCTGGGAGCGGTTCTTCACCGATGTGTTGATCAAATACTCGGCAGACACTCGCTACGCCTACAGAAAGGCAAAGCTCAATGAGCAGTACCTGAGGCCGCAGGCGATGAATGCAGTTGCAAACGTCTTGCCCGAGTGCCTGAAGGCAGACTAGATACAGCGGAGAGGGCCAAGTTGGTCCTCCCCGCTTTTGTTACGCCTTCTTGATCACGTACGCCAATCCAATATCGCAGGCACAGCGTACGATTGACGCGAAGAACCACGATGCTGGCAGCGTCATAAGCAGAGGCTTGCTCACGCTCGGCTCCAGCCCCCTTTGGCGCGCCGTATAACCAATCCACATCAGCAGCACAATAGCAGCTCACGCCACGGCTTCGGCCTAAACGTATACCCGGCAAGAACAAAGAACACCGGCATGTGAAAAAGCCCAGACCACCAAGCGGTCCGGGCTTAATAAACGATGGTGCTCCATGGCGGATTCGAACCGTCGACCTTGGGATTAGAAGTCCCCTGCTCTATCCAACTGAGCTAATGGAGCAAATAACCGCACGCCAAAGCAAGCGCAAGCCTGTCAGGCGCAAATAATTATAACCTAGTTGAACTGCTCACGGTACGCCTTGCAGACCTCACTGACCGGGCCGTCCATGCGAAGGTCACCCTTCTCAATCCAAACGGCACGCTGGCAGATGCGCTCAACCTGCTCCATGGAGTGCGAAACGAACAGAACCGTCACTTCGCCGCTCTGGATAAAGTGCTGGATGCGGGCCTCGCACTTCTGCTGGAAGAACACATCACCGACGGACAACGTCTCGTCAACGATCAGAATATCGGGCTCGGTAATCGTCGCGATTGCAAAGGCGATACGCGCCACCATGCCCGAGGAGAAGTTCTTGAGCGGCATATCGACAAAGTTCTGCAGCTCAGCGAATTCGATAATGCCGTCAAAGTTGGCGTCGATGAACTCCTTGGTATAGCCGAGCAGGGCGCCGTTCAGATAGATGTTCTCGCGGGCGGTCAGCTCGGGGTCAAAGCCGGCGCCAAGCTCAATCAGCGGCGCGATGTTACCGTGCACCTTAACGCTGCCCTCGCTAGGCTCAAGAACGCCAGCGATAATCTTGAGCATCGTAGACTTGCCGGAGCCATTGGTGCCGACCAGACCCACAACCTCGCCGCGATGAATATCAAACGAGATGTGCTTAAGCGCCCTAAACTCCTCAAAGAACAGCTCGTGCTTGGCAAGCTTAATGAAGTACTCCTTGAGGTTGGTCAGCGACTCGGACGCCATGTTAAAGATCATGGTGACGTCGTCGACCTCGACAGCCAGAGGCTGCTCGCTGTAATCAACAACAGATTCAGTCATCACAGCACTCCTTAGATGTAGAGGATAAATTTGCGCTCGGACTTATGGAACACGGTATAGCCAATAATAAGCGCAAGAACCGCCCAAGCGACGCACATACCAAACGTCATAAGCGAGGGCGTAGTCTGGAACAGGAAGATATCGCGCATAAACTGCAGGTAGTTGAACATGGGGTTCGCATACATCAAGATACGCACGAGATGCGGCATTTGCGCAATATAGTCAGTCGTCCAGAAGATGGGCGTAATGTAAGTCCACGCCGTAATGACGACGCTCCACAGATGCATAACGTCGCGGAAGAAGACCGTAAGGGCAGAGAGCATCATGCCCAGGCCCATGCAGAAGCACATAAGCAGCAGCAGGCAAACCGGCAACAGAATCAGGTGCCAAGAAGGCATAACGCGGAACCACAGCATGACGATGGCGACGGCGACCAGCGAGAAGGCAAAGTTGACCAGCGAGAAGAGCACCTTCTGCACCGGGAAAACCCAGCGGTGCACCTTAACCTTCTTGAGCAGAGGGGCAGCGCCCACGATCGACGTCAGGGCCTGGTTAGTAGACTCAGACATGACGGCAAAGGTGATGTTACCCACGATCAAGTACAGCGGGTACATCTCGGGCGTCATTGAGCCATTGCGGCCCTGGCCAAAAATCGTCGAGAACACGATGGCCATGACGATCATCATCAGCAGCGGGTTGAGCACCGACCATGCGACGCCCAGAACGCTACGGCGATACTTGATCTTAAAATCCTTGGTAACCAGCTGACGAAGGATAAACGCGTCCTTCTCAAATTCGTTCTTAGCAAACGTCGCAGGCAGGCTGCGAGTTTCTTGTTGCTTTGTCTGATCCGACACGGATGCAACTCCTTTACTCGTAATCGTTGACAAACGAACAGTATAGACCCGACGGCCATGCAAACGATTCGCGCAACAAAACTGGAGAACTAACCCACATCTTAGATCGCGTCGAAAATGTTGGTGTAAGGGTGACACCCTAGCGCCCGTTTAACGAAAAACGGCCTTCGTCCTAGAATCTGAAATCACCACAACAACAGGTTCTAGGAAAGGACGAAGACCGCTATGGGAATCTTATCAGACCCGACGCCGGACATGCTCGCCATGCCCCGTTTCGACGACGGC